>CAJMPT010000007.1 GCA_905215465.1 uncultured bacterium
CTCCCTCGGAGGAGTCCTGGATCTTGCGGCGGACGGCCTGGTAGGGCATGCCAAGCAGACTTGCCAACAGCTGCAACTCCACCTCGTCGTCAAGGACCGAGGACTCGGCCACCACGGTCAGGCTCGGGCGGTTGCCAACAATCTCGCGACCGTTGCGGTCGAGGATGCGGCCGCGCGGCGCCGAGGTGTAGACGGTGCGGGTGCGGTTTGACTCGGCCTGCTGCGCGTACTCGTCGGACGAGACGAGCTGCATGGACCAGAGCCTTGCCAGAAGGACGGTGAAGACGCCTCCGACCGCCACGGCAAGGCCGACGAGGCGCGACGAGAAGGTCTTCTCGGCAGACTCGTCCGAGCCGCCGGCCGCACGGGGGGCCGCGCCGCCGATGTCGAACTTGAAAGTGCCCTCTGAACGCCCGTAAACGAGGAACACCACGACGAGCGCCACCGCAAGGACGGCGCACACCGCTATGACAAGAAGCGAGAAGTCCATGCCCGTCCCCTAGAGTCCCCTCTTGAAGTGGCCGCCGCCAAGGCTGGGGCCACTCGTCCGGATACGGGACTCAAAGTAGGCGAAGGGCAGGAAGCCGACGAGCGAGAGCAGGGCGCCGGGAAGCGCGCGGAGAAACACGGCGTCCACGAAGCCGCCGCCCTGGCCGCATATCATGAGGCCAAGCCCGTACCCCACGTTGACGGCGAGGTCGGCCACGACGAAGAGGGCCAGGCACGCGGCAAACTCGCCAGAGAGACGGTTTCTCCCCTCGCCGCCCAGCGCGAAGCCGCAGACGCTCAGCAGCAGGGCCATGAGACCGATGGGGCCCGTGGTCGAGAGGTCGTAGAAGAGCCCGGCGGCAAAGCCGCAGATGACAGCACGGGTGCCACCGGTGGTGAGCGCCACCGTGACGGCGAGCACCAGGGCGAAGTTGGCCCGTCCGCTGCCAAGGCCTATGTTGGGGGCAATCGCCAGCTGGAGCACGGCGCAGATGACGGCGAGAAGGGCGATGCTGCGGCTCTCGCGGTTCTTGTCTGAGATTTGCATCGTCGCCTCCTAGTCGTTCGATGAGGTCGTGGCGTCAGAGCCGTCCGAAGCGTCCGAAGAGCCGGAGCCGTCCTGCGTGGCGTCGCCGGACGCGGCGGTCGAGGCGCCCTCCTGGGCGTCAGCCTCCGAGATGTCCTGTGCCGTGGCCTGCTGCTCCTGCGTGAGCGAGGTGATGACCAGAACCTCCTCGAAGCTCTCCGTGTGCGCGAAGGGTTCCACGACGACGTCGAGGTAGAGGGAGCCGGGGTTGTTCTGGACGCTCGTCACCTTGCCGATGGGCAGACCCTTGGGAAAGACGCCGCCAAGGCCGCTCGTGACCACGACGTCGCCGACGCTGACCGTCTGGCTAGACCGGATGAGCGTGAGCGAGACCTGACCCGAGGCCGAGCCCACGACCATGCCCTGGGCGCGGTTGGACTGGACCATGGCGGAGATGCTGGAGGACTCGTCAGTCAGCAGGCGGACCGTGGAGGAGGTGGCCCCGCACTCAACGATCTGGCCGATGACTCCGTTGGAGGCCGAGACGGGCATGCCGACGGAAAGGCCGTCCGACGTGCCCTTGTCGATAGTGACCGTGGAAGACCAGGAGTCGGCAGAGCCCGAGATGATGCGCGCAGCGGTGGACTGCAGGTTGTAGGTGTCCTTGATGTCGAGGAGCTGCTGCAGGCGCGTGGCCGTCTGCTCGGACTCCTCGAGCTCGGCGTTCCTGGCCTGGAGGCGGTCGTTCTCGGCCTTGAGGTCAGAGAGCGTGCCCTGGTCGGCGGTCAGGTTGGAAAAGATGTTGCCGAGGCCCTGGAAGGGTGCCGAGACGGTGGCGCCAAGGTAGCGTACGGGCGTGGTTGCCGTCATGAACGCCCCGCGGACCGCCTCGAGCGGGCCCGTCTGCCCCATGCGGCTGCTTACCGTGATGAGCACCAACGAGACGACGACGCAGACAACGAGTTGCCTCACGCCGCCGCCGTTGGAGTTGTTGCCAAGGGAGGGGCCGCGCTGGCCCGGAGCGGAGAGGGCCACGCCTACTGGCCCGTGCTCTGGACGAAGCCGCCGGACAGGGCGTTGGCCTCAAGCACCTTGGCGCAGCCGTTGACGACGTTTTCGAGCGCCGTGGGGCTGACGTTGACGGGCACGCCCGTCTCCTCGCGAAGTCGCTGGTCAAGGCCGCGGAGAAGTCCGCCGCCGCCCGTGAGGAGGATGCCGTAGTACATGAGGTCGGAGGCCAGGTCGGGCGGGGTGACGTCGAGGGCGTCCTTGACGGCCTTGGTCACCTCGTCGAGCGGGCGGTCGAGGGCGCGGCGAATCTCCTCGCTCTCGATGCGCACGGTCTTGGGAAGGCCGCTCATGACGTCGCGGCCGTTTACCTCGACGTCGAGCTCCTCTGCGAGCGGCGCAGCGGAGCCGACCTTTATCTTGATGTCCTCAGCGGTCCTCTCGCCGATGGAGAGGTTGTAGACGTCGCGCACATGCGTGAGGATCGTCTGGTCGAACTCGTCGCCGGCGGTTCGGATGGACTGGGAGACGACGATGCCGCCCATGGAGATGACGGCGACCTCGGTGGTGCCGCCGCCGATGTCGACGACCATGGAACCCGTCGGGTCCTCAATGGGCAGGTCGGCGCCGATGGCGGCCGCCATGGGCTCCTCGATCAGGTAGGCCTGGCGGGCGCCGGCCTGGATGGTTGCCTCGAAGACGGCGCGCTTCTCGACGGAGGTGACGCCGGACGGGACGCACACGACGACACGCGGGCGCGGGCTCCAGGGATAGTGGCGCTCGCGGGCCTTCTCGATGAAGTAGCGAAGCATAACCTCGGTGACGTCGAAGTCGGCGATGACGCCGTCCTTGAGGGGGCGCTCGGCGATGATCGAGCCAGGCGTGCGGCCGATCATGCGCTTGGCGTCCGCGCCGACGGCAAGCACGCGACTCTCGCTCTTGTCGATGGCCACGACCGAGGGCTCGTTGATGACGATGCCCTGGCCACGCACGGCGACGAGCGTGTTGGCGGTTCCGAGGTCGATTGCCAGGTCGCCGCCGTATTCACCGAATAGCGAGTCGAAGAGAGACATGTCTTCCAATCAAGTCGTGCCGTACGGGACGGCAAGGTGCGTAGATGCTAGTTGCCCTGCGCGTCGGACTGGGACGAGAAGGACGTGGTGACGGCGCTGACCTTCCAGCCGATGCCGTCGCGGACGAGGTCAATGGTGTAGGAGACGGTGCCACCCTGGGAGAGGTCGGCCGTGGCGTAGACGGTGGAGGCGGCCATGGACTGGTCGGAGCCGGAGATGCTCATCGTGGCGCCGCTGGGCAGGGAGTCGGCGATGGCCTGTCGCTGGGTGTCGGACAGCGTGTTGGCAAGGTAGTCATCGAGGCCGGCATTGTCGGTCTTGGCCTTGAAGAGGGACTCGACCACGGACTGCTGGGTGGGCCAGCCAAAGCCCTTCCAGTAGGCGAAGGCGCACCCGCCAGCGACGATGAGCAGGATGACCAGGATGGTGATGAAGACCTTGAGGCCCGTGTGGCGATGCTTGCGCTTGACCTTGCGGTCCTTCATGTCCTGGGCGACGAGGTCCTCCTCGGAGACCGAAAAGAAGCCCGTGTCCTCCGCGGAGGGGATGAGCTCGCCGGAGGCGCCGGTCGGGTCGAGCGGATCATAGGCGCCGCCATATCCCGCAGCGGCAAGAAGGGCGTCGGTCTCGGAGGGGCGGCTGGCCTGGACGTGCGCCACGGCCTTGCGCGCGGCGTCGTAGGAGGCCTGGGCCTCGGGCGTGAAGGAGAAGGCCTCGTCGGCGGCCGCGTGGTCAAAGGCGTCGACGGCCTCGTTCATGCGGTTGGCGGCCACGTAGGACAGGCCGAGGTCGCAATAGATCTGGCTCTGGCTCTGCAGCGGCGTGGTGAAGTCGAGCGCAGTGCGGTAGGCCTCGACGGCGTCGACGGGACGCCCCAGCCTCATGAAGCAGCTGCCAAGCTTGGAGAGGGCGCCGGCCGGAGACGGGTTGGACTCGTCGATGGCGGCGTTGCGGTAGGCCATGCCGGCGTTGCGCACGTCACCAAGGGACTCATAGGCGCCACCAAGGGCCATGTAGGCCTTGTAGGGGGTGGCGTAGGTGGCGTCTTGCACCGCGTTGGAGAGCGCGGTCACGGCATCCTGGACGCGACCGGCGGCCAAAAGTGCGCGGCCGAGGTTGCAGGAGAGGGCGCCGCGCTTGCCGTAGGAGGGGTCCGCGAGGGCTCCCTGGTAGGCGGACGCTGCGGACTCGAACTGTCCGAGCTTCATGAACGCGTTGCCAAGAAGGTGGTCGACCTCGCCGCATGCCTCGCCGGGGGCCTTGGCCTCGCCGAGCTTGGCGACGGCGCCGAGCCAGTCGCCGCCCTGGTACGCGAGCTTGCCGGATTCGTATGCCTGCTGGTTCAAGATGCCTCCAATGTACCGGCCCGGGCCCTAGGCCTGGGCGTGCTCGATCCTGATGGAGTTGATGACGTCGCCGGCGCGCAGTTGCGAGATGACGTCCATGCCCTCGACGGTCTGGCCGAAGACGGTGTAGCCGCTGTCAAGGCCGTGCTGGGGGCCAAGGCAGAGATAGAACTGGGAGCCGGCGGAGTTGGGGTCGGCGGAGCGGGCCATGGCCAGCGCGCCGTCCTCGTGGGAGTTGTTGGGGTTGGTGGAGAACTCCTCGTGGATGCGGTAGCCGGGGCCACCGGTGCCGGGACGACCGTCGGGGCCGATGCCGCCGCGGGCGACGTCCTCGGGACTCATCTCGCGCGTGTTGGGGCAGCCGCCCTGAATGACGAAGCCGGGCACGTAGCGGTGGAACTTGAGGTCGTCATAGAAGCCGGAGCTGGCAAGCTCGCAGAAGTTGGCAACGTGGATGGGGGCGCCCTTGCCGTCGAGCCTCACGCGCACGACACCCTTGCTGGTATCGATGACGGCGAGCTCGTCGCCAGCGACCTGGTACTCGGGCGTGTAGAGAGGATCCTGGTGGAAGCCGAAGGCCATGGTTTGCTCCTCGCGAGTAGTTGTGTGGGGCGTCTCGCCCCTCGTCTAACCTCAACATACTACCAGCAACGGGGGCGTTTCACATAATCGGCGGAGTGGCGTGGCTACTGCGGGTGCACTGGCTTCCAGGCCTCATAGTTCTCGTCGAAGAGGGTCTTGTAGCTGCTCTGGCCACTTCCGTCGAGGTTGCCCCGCACTGCCGAGAAGATCTTGGACTCGTCCGCAGCCGGGTCGTGCGAGGCCACGGAGACGTCCCAGCCGGCCGTGATGGCGTCCATGCGGTTCCTGAGCCAGCTGCCCAGCGTGGAGAGGTGGTCGAGCGTCTCGGTGAAGGTGCCTGCGCCCGAGTCGATCTGGGAGATGTCCGTGATGAGGTTGCTCACCTCGATGGAGAGCGCCTTGGCGTCGGACTGGTCCTGCTCGCGGGTGGAGGCGTCGGCCTTGGCGGCGTCGGAGTCAAAGGTCTTCTCGGCATCGTCCACGCGGGCGGCAAGGTCGCCGAGCTTGCCGTAGGCGTCCTCGATGGACGAGAAGAGCGTGTCCTCGTCGGCGGAGGCGGACTTTCCGTCCTGGCCCGAAAGCGCGCTCATCTGGCCGGGAAAGCCTGCCATAGAGGTGTCTGCCGGGGTCGTGGCCTTGATGGAGAGGAAGTCGGCGTCCCAGGGGTGCGTGATGACCAGGGCCGTGCCGCCCACGACCACGACGGCCAGGGCCGCGGCGAGGAAGAACGCGCGCATGCGGGGAAGCCTGTCGTGACGGGCGACGGGCGAGGTGGGGTCAGGCGTGGTCGGCGGGATGGCGCTCTCGATGCGGGCGACGCGCAGGTCGCCCGTCGCGCCGGCCTCCCCCGCCCCCTCCGAGACCTCCGGGAGGCGTATCTTGCGGTAGGAGCGCGCCTTGGGGCGCTCGGCGCCCATGGGAGAGCCGCACTTCGGGCAGCTCGTGGCTCCGGGGCCGACGAGCGCGCCGCAGACGGGACACCAGCTCTCCTTGGGGATGACGATCCTCTGCGTGAGGCCAAGCTGTCCGTGGCAGCTCGGGCACTCGAACGCGCCGTCAGGCACCGTATGACCGCAATTGGGGCAGTTCAAGCTCTTGGCCCTCCCGTAAGCTCGACCGTGACGTGTACTCAAGACATCTAAGCTACCCCCGATGGACGCCTTGCGCCTCGTCCGCCGCACAAGGACAGCGAACGACCACAACGCCAGAGGGGCCTTTCAGCTTGCGGGCAGCTAGGCCGTCGTGCCCTGCTCGTCGGGCCTGCCCTCGACGAAGCGCACTATGCGCCCGAACGCGGCGCTCTGCTCGTAGGTGGCCAAAAACCGCCTGCTCGCCCACTCGAACAGGCCGATGGAGGCCACGGCGAGCACGATGGTAAACAGGGCCACGTCGGGCGCGAGCCTCACCACGCGGAAGAAGTCCCCAAAGACCGTGTACGAAAGGACCACGAGGCCGCAGATGACGGCGAGAAGGGCCGTGCGCAGGGGCGTGAGCGGGCGGGAGATGCGGTAGATGAGCGCGATTCCCACGGCGATGGTGATCACCATGCAGACGGTGGAGATCTCGGCAAAGGAGTGGCCGAGAAGGCGCCCGAGCGCGAGCTCCACGAAGAGCGCGCAGACGATGGCCAGCGAGGCCGGCAGCGACCGCGCAAGGACGTTTGCCAGGAAGTTGCCGCGGACGCGCTCGCGGTTGGGCTCGAGGGCCAGCACGAAGGACGGGATGCCGATGACCGTCGTGGAGATGAGCGACATCTGGATGGGGATGAACGGGTAGGGCGGCATGAAGATGCAGATGAGCGCCAGCACCGCGGCAAAGACGGTCTTGACCAGGAAGAGCGAGGCCGAGCGCTGCAGGTTGTTGATGGAGCGCCTGCCTTCCGCCACGACCTCGGGCATGTGGGAGAAGTCGTTGTCGGCAAGAACGATCTCCGAGACGTTCCTGGCGGCCGCGGAGCCGGAGGCCATGGAGACCGAGCAGTCGGCCTCGCGGAGTGCCAGGACGTCGTTCACCCCGTCTCCCGTCATGGCGACGGTGCGGCCGCGGCGGTGCAGCGCTTGGACGAGCTCGCGCTTCTGCTGCGGGGTCACGCGGCCGAAGATGCGGTAGCGGTCGACGGCCTCGTCGAGGGCGGCCTCGTCGGCCAGGGTGGAGGCGTCCACGTAGGCGTCGGCGCCTGGCACGCCCGCCCGCTCGGCGATGGCCGAAACGGTGCGCGGGTCGTCTCCTGAGATGACGCGCAGCTCCACGCCCTGCCCGCGGAAGTACTCCATGGTTGCGGGGGCGGTGGGCCTGATCTGGTCGCGGATGCCGATGCAGCCAAGAAGCTCGGGGATGCCCTCGATGGTGCCCTCGGCCGAGAAGCCCGGCACGCGGCAGCAGACCATGACGCGCTCCATCTCGTCGAAGGAGCCGCAGGCGTCCGCCTGGGTCGTGCCATCGGGCCCAAGCACGAAGGCGGCCGCGCCCACGGCGTAGCACTCCCCCTCGGGGGTCACGCAACCGGAGTACTTGCGGGCGGAGCTGAAGGGCACTGCGCGGGCATAGCCGTCGGGCGTCACGGCCTCGTGCGCGTCGGCGGCGGCGAGAAGCGCGCGGGCGGTGTCGTTGGCGTCCTGCGCGTTGGCGCGCGCCACGCAGGCGAAGGCGCGCACGACCTCGTCCTCGGCATGGCCGGCCGAGCAGGCCACGCCGGAGACCTCCATCTGGCCGGAGGTGATGGTGCCGGTCTTGTCCAGGCAGAGGGCGTCCACGCGAGCCAGGGTCTCCACGCAGTAGGACTGCTGCACCAGCACCTGGCGGTGCGCCAGGCGCGTGGTGGCAATGGCCAGCACCGAGGAGGTGAGAAGAACCAAGCCCTGGGGGATCATGCCCAGGACGGCCGACGTCGAGGTGAGGATGGCCGACTCGATGGACCCGCCGTCCATGAGCATGGAGCGCAGGAACAGGCCGAGCCCCAGGGGCACCAGAATGATGGTGCCGAGCTTGATAATGGCATGCAGGGTGTCCAGGATCTCGGACTTGACGGCCTTGACGTACTTGGCCTCGGCGTTGATCTTGGCGGCATAGCCCTCGCGCCCCACGCGCGTCACGCGTGCCACGAGGCTGCCCGTCTCGACGAAGCTGCCGCTCAGAAGCTCGTCTCCCGCGGCCTTGGCGATGGGCACGGACTCGCCGGTGAGCAGGCTCTCGTCCACATAGACGTTGCCCTGGACCAGCACGCAGTCGGCGGGAATCTGGTCTCCGCGCGAGAGGCGCATGAGGTCGTCCACAACCAGCTCGCAGGGGGCAAGCTCGCGCTCCCCCGAGGCACGCAGCACGCGCACGCGCTGCTGGGTCATGATGGAGAGCTCGTCCACCATCCTCTTGGCGCGGACCTCCTGAAAGACGCCGATGACCAGGTTGGCCACAACCACGCAGAGAAACAGCAGGTTGCGGTACTGTCCGGTGAGGAAGATGAGGACGGCCATGGCGAGGTTCACGCCGTTGAACAGGGTGAGGGCGTGTTCGGAGAGAATCTGGCCCACGCTCTTGGTCTTGACGTCGGTGTTGGCGTTAACGCGGCCGTCGGCCACGCGCTCGGCAACCTCCTCGTCGGTAAGGCCCTGCAGGGCGTCGTTCTCGCTCGGCATGTGAAACCCCTCTCGTTCGTGGCGTGCGAGACCCATTCTGCCCAACAGGGGGCACCCCGACTCACCGCATCCCAAAGCCTTACGTAAACCAAAGGCTCGCGGCCCACGCCGTCACAACGTCTGCACATATATAAAAGGGACGCGCCGGCGCCGGCACGTCCCCAAGGTTGCGATGGTGCGCCCAGGGGGATTCGAACCCACGACCTTCTGCTCCGGAGGCAGACGCTCTAATCCACTGAGCTATGGGCGCATGCGATTTGTGACTATACCCCAGATTGGCCGGATGTGCGCGCGGGCTTCTCGCCGGCGGGGCCGCGCGGTCGGCCGGCGAGGTTGTACGCCATGTTTCCATCCCGTCGGGCGGCGAGAAACCCGAGTTGCCCTGTGATAACATCGCAAGGCTAAATCTTGACTATAGGAGCAGGAGGCTCACGTGATAGCAATCGTCAAGGGCTCGGCCTCGGAGGAGCAGCTCGGGCACTTTGTCCAGTGGATCGAGAACCGCGGTCTCAAGACCGACGTCTCGCGCGGCGAGGACGAGACCATCGTCGGCATCATCGGCGACACCACCCAGATCGACCCGTTCCTGCTCGAGAGCATGGACATCATCGAGCGCGTCCAGCGCGTGACCGAGCCCTTCAAGAAGGCCAACCGCAAGTTCCACCCCGAGGACACGGTCATCGACTGCGGCCACGGCGTCAAGGTGGGCGGCGGCAACTTCCAGGTCATGGCTGGCCCCTGCTCGGTGGAGGGCAAGAACCTCATCGAGATCGCCCGCGCGGTCAAGGCCTCCGGCGCCACCATCCTGCGCGGCGGCGCCTACAAGCCCCGCACCTCCCCCTACGCCTACCAGGGCATGGGCGAGCGCGGCCTCGACCTGCTCATGGAGGCCGGCGAGGAGCTGGGCATGCCCGTCGTGACCGAGATCATGGACCCGCGCGACGTCCAGACCTTCCTTGACCACGGCGTCCAGGTCATGCAAATCGGCGCCCGCAACGCGCAGAACTTCACCCTGCTCAAGGAGGTCGGCAAGACCCAGGTGCCCGTCCTTCTCAAGCGCGGCATGTCCGAGACCATCGACGAGCTGCTCATGGGCGCCGAGTACATCATGAGCGAGGGCAACTCCAACGTCATGCTGTGCGAGCGCGGCATCCGCACCTTCGAGACGCGCACCCGCAACACCTTTGACGTCAACGCCATCCCGGTGCTGCACCACCTCACCCACCTGCCCGTCATCGGCGACCCGAGCCACGCCACCGGCTACACCCGCTACGTGCGCCCGGCCGCTTACGCGGCCTGCGCAGCAGGCGCCGACGGCCTTGAGATCGAGGTCCACGACAACCCGTCCCAGGCGTGGTCCGACGGTGCCCAGGCGCTCACCCCCGCCCAGTTCGACGACGCCATGCGCCGCATCGCCCTCATCCGCGAGGCCATCTGCGCAGACCTCCCCGAGGAGGAGTAGCCGTGTCTGACGAGAAGAACGCCGGGCAGGCAGGCGCCGCTTCCTTCGTCCCCGGACGCTGCGGAGTCGTGGGCCTGGGCCTCATGGGAGGCTCCTTCGCGCGCGCCTTCCGCGCCGCCGACCGCGAGGTCTTTGCCTGGAACCGCACGCGCAGCACGCTCGAGCTCGCCGAGATCGAGACCGTGACGGGCGAGCTCACCGACGAGGTCATCGGCACCTGCGAGCTCATCGTCCTCGCGGGCTACCCGCAGTCTGCCATCGACTGGCTTACCGAGAAGGCCGACCTCATCGCCGACGGAGCCATCGTCATCGACACCGTGGGCGTCAAGCGCGTCATCTGCGAAACCTGCGACAAGATCTCGGCGGGCCATGGCTGGACCTTCGTCGGCTGCCACCCCATGGCTGGCACCCAGTACTCGGGATTCGCGCACTCCCGCGCCACCATGTTCAAGGGCGCCCCCATGGTCGTGGTGCCGCCCAAGATGGCCGACCTCGAGCGCGCAGACCTCCTCGAGCGCCTGAAGGAGCTTCTCGCCCCCTGCCAGTTCGGCAGCTTCACGCTGGCCACGGCCGGCGTTCACGACCACGTCATCGCCTTCACCTCGCAGCTTGCCCACGTGGTCTCCAACGCCTACGTCAAAAGCCCGACCGCCCGCGAGCACCACGGATTCTCGGCCGGCAGCTACCGCGACCTCACTCGCGTGGCCCAGCTGAACGCCACCATGTGGACCGAGCTCTTCCTCGACAACGCCGACAACCTCTCCGAGGAGCTCGGTTGCATCATCGCCAAGCTGCAGCAGTACAAGGACGCCATCGACGAGGGGGACGCCCCAAGGCTGAAGGAGCTTCTCGCCGAGGGAGACCGCATCAAGAGGGAGGTCGAGGGCAGGTGAGCCAGATCGAGACGCGGATGGTCCACGTGAGCTGCCCCTCCATGGACTATGACGTCCACGTGGGCACAGGCATCCTCGACGAGGTCGGGGCCATCACGCGCGTCGCCTGCGAAGGCGAGCGCTGTTGCGTCATCTCGGAGACCAACGTGGCCCCGCTCTACCTGGAGCAGGTCTCCAGGAGCCTTGAGAGGGCAGGCTACGAGGTCTCGAGCCTGGTCTTTGAGGCCGGCGAGAGGAGCAAGAACGTCCAGACGCTCTCGTGGCTGCTCGAGGGGCTCGCCGAGCGCGCCCTCACCCGAGACGACTGCGTGGTGGCCCTCGGCGGTGGCGTGACCGGCGACATCGCCGGTCTCGCGGCCGCCATATACCTGCGCGGCATCAAGGTCGTCCAGGTTCCCACCTCCCTTCTCGCCATGGTGGACTCCTCCGTGGGAGGCAAGGTTGCCATCGACCTGGCGGCCGGCAAGAACCTCGCGGGTGCCTTCTGGCAGCCCCACGCCGTCGTGGCCGACGTCACCTGCCTGCACAGCCTGAGCCACGGGCTTCTCACCGACAGTTGCGGCGAGGTCATCAAGCACGCCGTCCTTGCCGACGAGGCCCTTCTCGACGAGCTCTGCGAGCGGCCCCTCAACGGCGGCAGCGGCGCCGAGCTCGACGACGCCCACCTGGTCGACGTCGTGGCCAAGAACGTCTCCATCAAGCGCGACGTGGTCAACGCCGACGAGCAGGAGCACGGCGTGCGCCAGACGCTCAACCTCGGTCACACCATCGGACACGGCATCGAGGCCGCGAGCGACTTCGCGCTGGGTCACGGGTCCTGCGTGGCGGCGGGCCTCTGCTGCATGCTGCGAGCCTGCGTCAAGCTCGGCTGGACCGCCCCCGAGCTCGCCCAGAGGGTCGAGAGGTGCGTTGCGGCCCACGGCCTTCCCACCGACACCGCCATTGACCACCAGACCCTGATGTCCTACATGACGCACGACAAGAAGCGCCACGGCGACACGATGAACGTCGTGGTGGCCAGCGACGCATGCGACGTAGCCGTGCGCAAGGTAACCCTGGACGAGCTCGCGCAGATCGTCGAGCTCGGCTGCGGCACTAAGGAGTAGCGCTTGAACGTCACCATCAGCCCCGCGCGCCTCGAGGGCACCGTCAAGGCCCCGGCCTCCAAGTCCGAGGCCCACCGCCTGCTCATCTGCGCGGCGCTCTCCCCCAAGACCTGCGACATCGACTGTGACACCACCTCTCAGGACATCGATGCCACGGCCGCGTGCCTGCGCGCCCTTGGCGCCCAGGTCACCCGCACGAGCAGGGGCTTCCGGGTCGTCCCCATCCCACGCGACGAGAACGGCCGTCCGGCCGCCAGGCGCGGCGCCCTGCTTGACTGCGGCGAGTCCGGCTCCACGCTGAGGTTTCTCCTCCCCGTGGCGGCGGCGCTCGCCTGTGACGCCCGCCTCACCGGTCACGGCCGCCTGCCCGAGCGACCCCTCTCTCCTCTCTACGAGCAGCTCGTTGCCCACGGGTCCGTCCTGGGCCCCAAGGGTGTCATGCCCCTGGAGGTCGGCGGCAGCCTCGGGGCAGGGCGCTTCGTCATCGCCGGAAACGTCTCGTCCCAGTACGTGAGCGGCCTTCTCATGGCTGCGCCGCTTCTGGAAGAGCCCACCGAGGTGCTGGTCACCGAGCCCGTGGAGTCGCTCCCCTACATCGACCTCACCATCGCCGCACTGAGGGAGTTTGGCGTCGAGGTCGTCCGCGCCAAGGTCGTCGGCCCCGAGGGCCCCGCGCTCTCGCTCACGGTGAGCCCTAGGACCGCGCTCGTCTCGCCCGGGACCGTCACGGTGGGCGGCGACTGGAGCAACGCCGCCTTCTGGCTCTCGGCAGCCGCGCTCGGAAGTGCCGTGCGCGTGACCGGCGTCAGCCCAGAGAGCGTCCAGGGCGACCGCGCCGTCCTTGGGGCCCTTGCCCTGCTGGGCGCGCGCGTCTCACGCCAGCCAGGAGCCGTCGACGTCACCCCCGACGCGCCCCGCGGCACGCACCTGGACGTTCGCAGCTGCCCCGACCTCGTGCCGCCGCTCGCGGCCGTGGCCGCCTGCGCCGACGGCACCACCACCATCACCGGCGCAGCCCGTCTGCGCATCAAGGAGTCCGACCGCCTAAAGACCATCTGCGCTTGCGTGAACGCACTGGGCGGACGCTGCCGGACCACCGACGACGGCCTGGTCATCGAGGGCGTGCAGACGCTTTCCGGCGGCACCGTCGACGCCGTCAACGACCACCGCATTGCCATGATGGCCGCCGTGATGGCCACCCGCTGCGAGGACCCCGTCACCATCCTTGGCGCCCAGTGCGTCGCCAAGTCCTACCCCGCCTTCTTCGAGGACTACGCGTCTTTAGGCGGAAACGTCTCCAAGGAGGCCTAGCCATGCCCTCGACCATCGGAGAGACCCTCAGGGTCACTGTCTTCGGCCAGTCGCACTCCGCAGGCGTGGGCTGCGTCATGGAGGGCCTGCCCTCCGGCTTCAAGGTGGACCTCCAGGCGCTTGAGGCCTTCATGGCCAGGCGCGCCCCCGGCAACGCGCCCTGGACCACGCCACGCAAGGAGGCCGACGCCCCGCGCATCCTCTCGGGCCTCAACCCGGACGGCCGCACCTGCGGGGCCCCGCTTGCCGCCGTCATCGAGAACACCAACACCCGCTCGCAGGACTACGGCAACATCATGGGCGTGCCCAGGCCCGGCCACGCGGACTTCACCGCCTGGGCCAGGTGGCACGGCAACCAGGACATCCCCGGCGGCGGGCACTTCTCCGGCCGCCTCACCGGGCCCCTCTGCGTGGCTGGCGGCATCTGCCTGCAGTGGCTCCAGAGCCAGGGCGTCCGCATCAGCGCCCACGTGGCCGAGTGCGCGGGCGTTGCCGACGACCCCTTCTGCGTGGCAGACAACTCCCGCGAGGCAAACGCCGTTCTCGCCAGCCAGATGGACGCGCTGGCGGACGGACGCGACTTCCCGACGATAAGCGCCGAGGCGGCCCGGGCCATGACCGAGGCCATCATGGCCGCAAAGGCCGATGCCGACTCCGTTGGCGGCATCATCGAGTGCGTGGCCACCGGGCTTCCGGCCGGCGTGGGCTCGCCCATGTTCGACGGCCTTGAGAACGTCATCGCCCGCGCCGTCTTTGGCATCCCCTCGGTGAAGGGCATCGAGTTCGGCCTGGGCTTTGAGGCCGCACGCGTCCGTGGCAGCCAGAACAACGACCCGTACGAGGTTCGCGACGGCGTCTGCGTGCCCCGGACCAACAACGCCGGAGGCATCCTCGGCGGCATCTCGACGGGGGCGCCACTGCACTTCCGCTGCGCCCTCAAGCCCATCTCGAGCATCGGCATCGAGCAGGACTCCGTGGACCTCGAGCGCATGGAGCCCGCGAGGCTCACCGTCCACGGCCGCCACGACGCCACCGCCGTGACGAGGGCCGTCCCCGTGGTGGAGGCCGTCTGCGCCCTTGCCGTGGCGGACGCCCTTCTCACCTGGCCCGCCGAGCCCAGGGACTAGCAGCAGGCAAAGAACGGCGCGCGAGCGCAAACCGGAACCAACCGTAAGGAACTGACAGGCAAGATGGCAGACCTCTCCCAGCTGCGGTCCGAGATCGACCGCATCGACACCCAGCTCTTCGAGCTCTTCTCCCAGCGCGTCGACGTCGCCAGGCGCATCGGCGACTACAAGCGCGAGCGCGGACTGGCGGTCTTTGACCCCACCCGCGAGCGCCAGAAGGTGGCCGACGCCGGCCGACGCGTGCCGTCCGAGCTCTCAACCTACGCGCAGGTGCTCATGGAGCTCCTGATGGAGGCCGCGCGCAGCCAGGAGGTGGATCCGGCCGCCCCCGCCGACGCAGACTTCGCGCCCATCGAGCGCGCGGTGGCGTCCACGACCGCGCTCTTCCCCACCACCGCCCAGGTGGCCTGCCAGGGCGTCGAGGGCGCATACTCCCAGATTGCCGCCGACCGCTTCTTCCGTCACCCCTCCATCAGCTACCTCGACAGCTTCGAGGGCGTCTTCAGGGCCGTCGAGCAGGGCCTCTGCCAGTACGGCGTGCTCCCCATCGAGAACTCCACGGCAGGCTCGGTCAACAAGGTCTACGACCTCATGATGGAGCATGACTTCCACGTGACGCGCACCTCCCGCGTGCGCATCGACCACAACCTACTGGCAAAGCCCGGCACGCGCCTCAAGGACGTCCGCGACGTCTACTCGCACGAGCAGGCCATCAACCAGAGCCAGGCCTTCCTGGCCACGCTTCCCAACGCCCGAGTCCACGTGGTGGAGAACACCGCCATGGCAGCCAAGCGCGTATCCGAGTCCGACCGCACCGACGTGGCCGCGCTCTCCTCCAGGCGCTGCGCCGGGCTCTACGGTCTTGACGTCCTCGCCGAGTGCGTTCAGGACCGCGACAACAACTACACGCGCTTTGCCTGCATCTCCAAGGACCTCCAGATCTTCCCGGGCGCGGACCGCACGAGCCTCATGGTGGTCCTGAACCACGAACCCGGCTCGCTCTACAAGATGCTGGCGAAGTTCTACGCGCTCGACCTCAACCTGCTCAAGCTGGAGAGTCGCCCCATCCCCGAGCGCGAGTTCGAGTTCATGTTCTACTTCGAGGTGGCGGCCCCCGTGGCCTCGCCCGAGTTCAAGACCCTCATGACCACCATCGGCCAGCACTGCCAGGAGTACCGCTACCTGGGCAGCTACGCGGAGGTGCTGTAATGGCAGAGCAGACGGAAGGGGCCATGGCGCCCTTCGGGCTTCTGGGCCGCAAGCTCGGGCACAGCTGGTCCCCTCAGATCCACGCCCGCCTCGGCAGCGTCCCCTACGACCTCCACGAGCTGGAACCCGAGGAGCTTGCCGGCTTCGTGCGTGGCGGGTCCTGGCTTGGCCTCAACGTGACCATCCCCTACAAGCGCGAGGCCGCCCAGCTTGCCGACGAGGTGAGCGAGCGCGTGCTGCGCCTTGGCGTGGCAAACACCCTCGTGCGCAGGACCGACGGCACCATCTATGCTGACAACTCAGATGTCCTGGGCTTTGCCTGGATGCTTGAGCGCTTCTGCGAGCGCCACCTTGGCGCTACCGCGCCCGAGGCCCTCGGTGCCAAGAAGTGCCTGGTCCTGGGCTCTGGCGGCGCAAGCCAAGCCGTCCGCGCCGCCCTCGAGGACGCGGGCGCACAGGTCATCGTCATCTCCCGCAGCGGCGACGAGACCTACGAGACGCTCGTGGAGCGCCACGCAGACGCCGCGCTCATGGTCAACACCACGCCGGTGGGCATGTACCCCAACTGCCCGGCCACGCCCGTCTCGCGCGAGGACATGGAGAAGATATCCGGCCTGCGAGGCGTCCTCGACATCGTCTACAACCCCGAGCGCACCGGACTCTGCCTCATCGCTGAGGAGCTGGGCATTCCCAGCGAGAGCGGTCTTGCCATGCTCGTCGGCCAGGCGCGCTTCTCCAGCGAGCTCTTTCAGGGCTGTCCCATCGGGGACGAGCTTCTGGAGAAGATCGAGGTCGAGCTGCGCTCCCTCACCAGAAACGTCGTGCTCATCGGCATGCCGGGAGCCGGCAAGACCAGCTGCGGCAAGCGCCTGGCGCGCATGCTGGGACGCCCCTTCGTGGACATCGACGAGGCCATCCTGCAGGACACGGGCCGCTCGGCCGCCCAGATCATCCAGGAGGACGGAGAGGACGCGTTTCGCCAGGTGGAGGCCGAGGTTACCGGCACCTACTGCAAGCGCTCCGGCATGGTCATCGCCTGTGGCGGCGGCGTGGTGACGCGCCCGCAGAACCGCGACCTGCTACGTCAGAACGGCCGCGTCGTCCTTGTCGACCGCCCGCTGGACGAGCTCTCCGACAAGGGCAGGCCCGTCTCGCAGGCCAAGGGCGTGGAGCGCCTGGCTGCCGAGAGGATGCACCTCTACCACGAGTGGGCAGACGTCATACTCAAGTGCACCGGCTCGGCCCAGTCCGATGCAGAGCTTGTGAAGGAGCTGCTGCGCCTGTAGCCGTCCGCGGAAATCATGCGAACGTCCACGGAGCCGCCCGGCAGCGCAACAAGACCGAAACGCATGCCCACGTATACTCACGTCTCGTTGTTAGCCCGGCAATGCATGAGGACAGAGAGGAAGATCCCGTGAACAAGACCATGCAGATAGCACGTGACGTCCTTGCCGCCGTCGGTGGGGCCAAGAACGTCACAGCCAACGACATCTGCATGACGCGCCTGAGAATCCTCACGCAGGACCCCTCCCTCGTGGACACCGAGCAGCTCAGCGGCACGAGCGGCGTCCTGGGCATCGTCAAGCGCGGGACCAACGGCGTCGAGGTCGTCTTCGGCCCCGGCAAGGTGGACGGCGTCCACGACGCCATCGCCGGGCTGACGGGCCTCGACTCCGACAGCACGGGCTTCTCCGCCGGCTCTGCCGCTGACGCTGATGCCCTGAGCGTCACCATAAGCGAGAAGGACGCCCCGGACGCCGAAGGCGCCGACGTCAACGAAGGCGGCGCCATCGACCTGGACGACATGCGCGAGCTCATGAGCATCCTCGACGCCGAGGAGAGCGCGGGGCCCGACGCCCCGCAGGACTCCCCCGCCGAGGACCCCGAGGGACCGCGCGTTCTCGTCATCAACGGCCCCAACATCAACATGCTGGGCATCCGCGAGCCCAAGATCTACGGCAGCCAGTCCTACCAGGCGCTCCTTCAGCTCTGCCAGGAGGCCGCGCACGAGGCGGGCTTTGCCGAGTGCTCCTGCTTCCAGTCAAACCACGAGGGAGACCTCGTCGACGCCATCCAGGACGCCTACGGCAGCTACGATGGCATCGTAATCAACCCCGGCGCCTACACGCACACCTCCATCGCCATCCTCGACGCGGCAAAGGCCGTCGGCCTGCCCATGGTGGAGGTCCACATCTCCAAGGTGGACGAGCGCGAGGAGTTCAGGCAAGTGTCCTACATCCGCGCCGCCTGCTTCGAGACCGTGACTGGCATGGGCATCGAGGGCTACCGCAAGGCCATCCACGACCTCGCGGAGAAGATCGGGCTGTAGCCACGGACCTATCGCAGGCCCAGTGCAGACATTCGGAGCCCGAACCCAATTCCATAACGGATTTGGGTTCGGGTCCCTGTCATATTGAGGAGAGCTCAACGGCAGACAAGCTCTCTACCTGCGTCTTTGCAATTTGATTCAGAGAGATGCCCGCAAGCCGCAAACCCAAAACGCAGAGGTGAGGCACCCAGGGGGCGCGCTAGGCCTCAAGCGAGGTGGTGATGACGCCAGCCTCCGTCACCACAAAGTCCACGGCGATGTCGTTGGCATCATGGGGCAGCTCGGCGCAGCTCAGCTGCATGCTGCGGCAGAGGCCCAGCTTGTGGCCCGGATAGAAGGCCAGGAAGCGGTCGTAGTAGCCGCCACCGTAGCCAATCCGGCGGCCAGAGGTGTCAAACGTGAGGCCAGGCACCAGGCAGACCGACCCCAGCATCTCGGACGTCCCCAGGCAACGAGAAGAGCCGACCGGCTCGAGGATGCCATGCGCGCCAGGGGCAAGCTCGGAGAGGGCATGAATCTCGCAGAAGGCCATGGAGTGGGCCGCCTCGTCGCAGCGTGGGACGGCCACGCGCCGACCGGCGGAAAGAAGGCCGGAGATGACGCCCAGCGTATCCACCTCGGAGCCAAAAGAGACGTAAGCCAGAACCACGGGGGCGGCCTTGACCTCAGGCATCGTCATCAGCCGATCGGCTATACCGGCATCCGCCGCCTCGCGCACCAGGCGGGGAAGGCGGGCGCGGAAGGCCCGGTAGTGGGCCCTGAGCGATCCCTTGTCGGCATCGGTGCCGCACGAACTTGCCAAAGACCTCACCTGTCCCTGCCGAGAACATGCCGTCAAAACCAAACCATTCTAGCAGCGAGCGGGCCGCCTGCGGGGGCGGGCCTTTTGCCGTAACATAGAGGCCTGCGAAAACCATCGCTCCCAACAAAGGAGAGAACATGCCTAACGAGGGAAGCTACGAGGCTGCGCTCGAGCGCAGCAACAAGGTCCACGAGGACCTCAAGGTCAACCCCGGCAAGTACACCATGCTCACGGGCGACCGCCCCACCGGGCGCCTCCACCTCGGCCACTACTTCGGCACGCTGGTCGACCGCGTCCGTCTTCAGGAGATGGGCGTCCACACCAACGTCATCATCGCCGACTACCAGGTGATCACCGACCGCGACACAACCAAGAACATCCAGGACAACGTCTTCAACATGGTCGTAGACTACCTCGCCTGCGGCATCGACCCTAAGAAGACCATGATCTTCACCCACTCGGCCGTGCCCGAGGAGAACCAGCTCATGCTGCCCTTCCTCTCGCTGGTCTCCGAGGCCGAGCTCGAGCGCAACCCCACGGTCAAGGCCGAGCAGGAGGCCTCCGGCCACGAGCTCACCGGCCTTCTCCTGACCTACCCGGTGCACCAGGCCTGCGACATCCTGTTCTGCAAGGGCAACATCGTCCCCGTCGGTCGCGACCAGCTGCCCCACATCGAGGTCACCAACAAGATCGCCCGCCGCTTCAACAAGCGCTACGGCAAGGTCTTCCCCGAGGTCACGGGCCTTCTGACCTCCACGCCGCTGCTGCCCGGCCTGGACGGCCGCAAGATGAGCAAGTCCTACGGCAACGCCATCTCCATCTCCATGACAGCCGAGGAGACGGCAAAGCTCATCAAGAAGGCAAAGACCGACTCCGAGCGCAACATCACCTTCGACCCCGAGAACCGCCCCGAGGTCTCCGCACTTCTCACCACCGCCGGCATCTGCTCCGGCCGAGACCCCAAGGAACTTGCGGACGAGATCGGCATGGGCGGCGGCGGCCAGCTCAAGAAGGTGGTCACCGAGGCCGTCAACGGCCGCTTTGCGGAGATCCGAGAGCGCCGCGAGAAGATCCTGCAGGACCCGGACTACATCCGTGACGTCATTGCAGACGGCAACCGCCGTGCCAACGCCATTGCCCACGAGACCCTCTGCGAGGTCCGCGAGGCCATGGGAATGACCTACTAGGCCCCAACGGCGCCCCGCTTGCGCCAATGCCCAACCACGAAGAGAGGAGACGCCATGTGGTGCCCCCACTGCGGAGCTGAACTCACCCAGAGGTTCGCGTACTGCCCCCACTGCGGAAAGTCGCTCGATGAGGCTCCCACGCCCGTCGAGAGTACCGAGACGGCTTCCAAGACCGAGCCCGCGCCCGAGGCGCAACCGGCCTCGGAGCCCGTGAGCGCGCCCGCGCCCGAGGCCACGCCCGAGACGCAGCCGGCTCCGGAGCCCGTGAGCGCGCCCGCGCCCGAGGCCACGCCCGTTGAGGCCCCGGCAGCCACCCCCGTGCCCGCACCGGCTCCCGCCCCTGCGCAGGCAACGCCCCCGAACCCCGAGGCCCGTGACGTCGAGGACCTCGTGAACGAGGAAAACGAGGAGCGCGCCGAGACGGGCGCCCCTCCCGTTCCCGGCGGCTCCTCTGAGAAGAGGGGCTCCCACGGCGGGGCCGTGGCCGCAGCCGTCGTCATCGGCGTGATTGCGGTGCTCTTCGTCGCCATCGTGGTCTTTGCCATGAAGGACGTCTTTGCGCCCAAGAAGACCCCGACCTGGGTGGGCACTGGCTCGGGAACGACCGTCAGCGAGCGTCCCACCAGCGGCAACTCCGGCAGCGGCAGCTCCGGCGGCACGTCCACGCCCAGCCACAGGCCCACGAGCGAAGACGACGCCACCGGCCGCTACTACGCCTTCTGGAAGTACGACGATGATGAGGTCTGGGGCTACATCTTCGACCTCTACGCCGACGGCACCGGCGAGTTCCACCTCTTCCTCTCCGAGGACGGGGACGACTTCACCCGCGCCGAGGTGGACGGCGAGGACTACTCCGAGGGGCTGCGCTGGGAGCAGGATGGCTCCACGGTGGTCATGCTGAACCCCACGGGCGAGGACACCCTGCCCGATGCCCCCAACGGCTACGTGCTCACCGGCACCGAGGGAAGGCACGTGCTCTCTCCGAGCGACCCCACGACCTACCAGTACCCCGACGAGATCCTCTACGAGGACTACGACGAGGCCGTGGCCAACATGTCTGACTAGGCCGCTCGGCCTTCCAAGGAGCCAAGCCTTAAGAGGAGGGGCCCGACACCGCAGATGGTGCCGGGCCCCTCCTGTGAACAAACACGTAAAGGCGAGAAGTGCCGCGTTCCCCCGGGCTACTCGGCCTCGGGCTCCTTCAGCGTCGCGTACATGACGGCCTTGATGGAGTGCATGCGGTTCTCGGCCTCGTCAAAGACGCGGGAGCGCTCGGACTCAAAGACCTCGTCGGTGACCTCGAGCTCGGGCATGCCGAACTTCTCGTAGACGTCCTCGCCGATGGTGGTGTTGCGGTCGTGGAAGCTGGGCAGGCAGTGCATGAAGATGGAGTCGTCGGCCGCCTTGGCCATGAGCTCGGCGTTGACCTGGTACTTGGAGAGGAGCTCGACGCGCTTGCCCCACAGGTCGCTGGACTCGCCCATGGAGACCCAGATGTCGGTGTAGATGACGGAGGCACCGGCAGCGCCCTCGTCGACGTCCTCGGTCAGCGTGATGGTAGCTCCGGACTCCTTGGCGACCTCGCGGCACTGGGCCACAAGATCGTCGGAGGGCATCTGCTCCTTGGGGCCGCAGGCGCAGAAGTCCATGCCGAGCTTGGCACAGGCCACCATGAGGGAGTTGCCCACGTTGTTGCCGGCGTCGCCCATAAACGTGAGCTTGCGGCCGTGCAGGTCGCGACCGAACTCCTCCTGGATGGTCAGCATGTCGGCGATCATCTGCGTGGGGTGGAACTCGGTGGTGAGGCCGTTCCACACGGGCACGCCGGCGTTATTGGCCAGGGTCTCCACGATGCTCTGGGCAAAGCCGCGGTACTCGATGCCGTCGTACATGCGGCCGAGGACGCGGGCGGTGTCCTCGATGGACTCCTTCTTGCCCATCTGGGAGCTCTTGGGGTCGAGGTAGGTGACGCCCATGCCCAGGTCCATGGCGCCCACCTCAAAGGAGCAACGGGTACGCGTGGAGGTCTTCTCGAAAAGCAGGACGATGTTCTTGCCCTCGAGGTAGCGGTGCGGCTCGTGGTTGTGCTTCTTGGCCTTGAGGTCGGCGGAGAGGTCGATGAGGTACTGGATCTCCTCGGGGGTGAAGTCGAGGAGCTTCAGGAAGTTCCTGCCGGAAAGGTTGGGTGCCATGGTGCCTCCTTGGGGCGACGTGCGTGCAATGGGTCCGATTGTAGACCCGGCCGCGGTCCCGGTGCGACCGCGGCCGGAATGGAGTGCGCGGAGCAAAGCCTTGGCTAGGCGGCGAGAGGTGCCTAGAGGTCGTCTCGCCAGAAGGCCATGCTCATGCAGTGGGGGCCGCCACGTCCGCGCGAGAGCTCGGCGGAGGGCACCTCAAGAAGCGTCAGGCCCTCGCGGCACAAGATGTCGTTGGTGACGGAGTTGCGCTGGTAGACCACGATGGTGCCGGGGCGCACGGCCAGGGTGTTGGAGCCGTCGTTCCACTGCTCGCGCGCGGAGGCGATGGCGTCGTCGCCGCCGCACTTGATGAGGCGCACGCCGTCCAGGCCCAGGGCGCGGGCGAGAATGGCGTCGAGCGTCTGGTCGAGCTGGCGGATGGAGACCTCGCCCTCGCGGGAGCCGCGGGTGAGCTCGAAGACCGTGAGCGTGCCCAGGATGGCCGGATGGACGGTGAAGGTGTCCACGTCGGCCTGGGTGAAGACCGTGTCAAGGTGCATGAAGGAGCGCTTGTGAGGCAGCGAGAAGGCGAGCACCCGCCTCACGCCAGAGTCGGACTCGGCCCAGAGAAGCCGCTTGGCCAGGGCGTCGATGCCGGCGGCCTGGGTGCGCTCGGAGATGCCGATGCCCACGCACTCGCCGGAGAGCACGAGGATGTCTCCGCCCTCGATGTGGTAGGGCTGGTCTGAGGCGTACCAGGAGGGAGTCCCCGCGTAGTCGGGGTGGTAGGCAAAGAGGAGGTCCCCGAAAATGGACTCGCGGCGGCGCGTGGCGCTCCACATGCGGTTGTGAGAGACGCCCTGGCCGATGACCGAGAAGGTGTCGCGCGTGAAGTAGACGTTGGGGATGGGGTCGATGAGGAGCTCTCCCATGCGCCCGGCGGAGAGCGCCATGAGGTCCGCCAGCGAGGCGTGCGCAGACGGCGTGAGGTCGAGCTCGTCGACGCGGACGCCCTCGATGCACTTGTCCACGAGGGCGCGCGAAGTGGGCAGGGAGTCCAGGAGCTCGGCCACCGCAGAGCGCACGCCGGCGCCGTCGACGCCGGACTCGTCGAGCCAGCGCTCGGTGAAGGCGCGGCGGGCCTCCGGGTGCGCGTCGAGGGCCTCGGCCACGAGGTCCTCCAGGTAGACCACCTCGACGCCCTCGTCTCGCAGCATGGAGGCAAAGGCGTCGTGCTCCTGCTGGGCCACCTGCAGGAAGGGGATGTCGTCAAAGAGGAGCGGGCCCAGGCTGTCGGGCGAGAGGTTCAGAAGCTCCCCCGCGGGCCTGTGCAGCATGACGCGCCTGAGCTCACCGATCTCGGAATGGACGTGAAGGCCGCCGGCCATCAGGTACCTCCTGACTCTGTGCAATGTCTTCTTTGCACAACCTTAACGCGACAAGGGCCAGGCACGTCTCGCCGCGCGCGTATCATCACAGAGAATAGGGACAGGCAGGCCGAAGGGGGCTCTCATGGGCAGTGGCAAGAAGGCGGAGGCAAAGTCCTCCAAGAAGAGCAAGGCTCTGGAGCGTGCGGCTGCGGAGTTCGCTGACGTGGCCACCGAGACCGACGAGCTCGGGCACGTGCGCAAGCGCGACTACTCCTACACGCAGAACCGCGAGCTCTCGTGGCTGATGTTTGACAACCGCGTGATGGACGAGGCCTTTGACCCCAAGGTGCCCCTCTTCGAGCGCCTGAAGTTCTGCGAGATCTTTGACTCCAACCTGGAGGAGTGGTTCATGATCCGCGTGGGAGGCCTCTCTGACCTCGCCACCCTCAAGAACCAACCCAAGGACAACAAGTCCCACAAGACGCCCGCAGGCCAGCTCGACGCCATCTTCGAGGCGCTGCCTGCCCTGGTGGAGCGCCATGCCGCGGGCTTTGCCCAGGTGGAGGCCGAGCTTCGCGAGAAAGGCCTCGTGCGCCTGGCCGAAGACGAGCTCTCCGAGGAGGACGTCTCCCATCTCTCCAAGTACTTCGAGGCGCACCTGGCGCCCATCATCTCCCCCATGGTGGTGGACCCCCGTCACCCCTTCCCCAATCTGAGGAACGGCCGCCTCTACGTGGCCTGCGCCCTGGACGGCCTGCCCGAGCCAGACGCCCTGGGCATCATCGAGGTCCCGTCGAGCGAGCGGCGCGTGGTCGCGCTTTCCAGCGGCGCCCGCGCCTTCCGCTACGTGCTCCTGGAGGACATCCTCAGGCTCTTCCTCGGCCGGTGCTTTGGCGAGTACGCCCCCAGCCGCTCCTGCGTGCTGCGCGTCACCCGCAATGCCGACATCGACCCCGACGACGAGGGCGTGGAGGAAGAGGAGGACTACCGCCAGCACATGAAGAAGGTCCTCAAGATGCGCCAGCGCCTCCAGCCGGTGCGCCTTGAGGTGCAGGGCAGCCTTGACGAGAAGCTCGAGGTGGTCGTGCTGGGAGAGCTCGGACTTGAGCCGCGGCGCGCCTTCCACGTGGAGCGCCCACTTGACCTGGGCTACGTCTACGGGCTGGAGGCAAAGATCCCCGACTGGGCGCACGCCGAGTGCGTCTTTGCCCCCTTCGAGCCCCAGCCCTCTCCCATGGTCGACCTCTCGCGCCCCATGCGGGCCCAGGTGGAGGACCACGACATCCTTCTCACCTACCCGTACGAGTCCATGAGGCCGCTGCTGCGCCTTTTGCGCGAGGCCTCGGCGGACGACAACTGCATCCAGATCAAGATCACGCTCTACCGCGTGGCTAAGAGCAGCCACCTCTGCGAGAGCCTCATCGCCGCGGCGGAGGCCGGCAAGGACGTGACCGTCCTCATGGAGCTGCGCGCCCGCTTTGACGAGGCCAACAACATCGCTTGGGCCGAGCGCCTGGAAGACGCGGGCTGCACCGTCATCTACGGCTCGGAGGGCTTCAAATGCCACTCCAAGATCTGCCAGGTCACCTACCACGACCAGGCGGGCGTGCGGCGCATCACGTGCCTGGGCACGGGCAACTTCAACGAGAAGACCGCACGCCTCTACTCGGACTTCATGCTGCTCACCGCAGACGAGGGCATCGCCGAGGACGGCAACACCTTCTTCCGTAACCTCTCGCTGGGAAACCTCCGCGGAACCTACCACCACCTGGGCGTGGCGCCCGCAAGCCTCAAGCCCCTGGTCATGCGCGGCATCGACCGTGAGATCGGCCGTGCCCGCGCGGGCGTGCCGGCCCGAATCTTCCTCAAGATGAACTCCCTCACGGACCGAGACGTCATCGACAAGATCTCCGAGGCCTGCGAGTCGGGCGTCAAGGTGCGCCTGGTGGTGCGCGGCATCTGCTGCATCAAGGCCGACGTCCCCGGCAAGACCGACGGCCTGGTGGTGCGCCAGATCGTCGGTCGCTTCCTGGAGCACGCGCGCATCTACGCCTTTGGTGAGGAGGCCGACACCATCTACCTCTCCAGCGCAGACATGATGACCAGGAACACCGAGCGCCGCGTGGAGATAGCCTACCCCGTGACCGACCCCGCGTGCCGCCGCATCGTGCGCCACTTCATGGAGCTGCAGCTCGCGGACAACGTGAAGGCCCGCCAGCTCACGAGCAATGGCACCTGGGGACGCGTAGAGCGTGCCGAGGGCTCTCCCGAGGTCAACTGCCAGGAGGTCCTTCTCGCCGAGGCGTACGAGGCCGCGAGGGCGGCGGAGCGCCCCAGCTGTCCGTCCAAGGCGGCCGAGGCCGTCGAGGAGCCAAGCGTGCCCGCACTGGCAAGCGTGGAGAAGCCCGAGGTCCCCGACCCCACGGGTGCGCCCGTCAGCCATAATGGGGAGGGCGCGGGACGGGTGTCCCGTGCGTTCTCGCTCATCGGCGAGGGAATCAGAACGCTATTTGGCAGGAGCTAGGACGTGGCAGAGGCAACGACGCAGCAGGTGAGGATCGAGCGAATGGCCTACGGCCCGGAGGCGGTGGGCAGGCTCGAGAGCGGCAAGACTGTCTTCGTGGCAGGAGCCGTCCCGGGAGACCTCGTGGAGGTCGCCATCGACCGGGAGGCCGAGCGCTACTGCAACGGCCACGTCGCAAGCGTCCTGGAGGCCTCGCCGGACCGCATCGTTGCCGAGTGCCCCTACGCCACCGTCTGCGGCGGCTGCCCCTGGGCCCCGATGTCCTACAAGGCCCAGGCAAGGCACAAGCGCGAGGGCGTGGTCTCCGCGCTCGCTCGCATCGGCCGCATGGGAGAGGAGCGCGCCGAGGACCTGGTTGCCCCCATCGTCTCGCCGTCGGCGCCCTGGGGCTACCGCAACAAGGTCGAGCTTGCCGTGGTGGAGCGTGCCGGGCGTCTCTCGCTGGGCATGCACGCGGCCGACGGCTCCGGCGTGGTTGCCGTCAAGGCCTGCAAACTCCTGGACAAGGGCCACCAGGGCATGGTCAAGTCCGTGGCCGGAGCCCTCTCCTACATGGCCAACTCCCACCACCTGGAGCTCGAGCGCGTGGGCGTGCGCGTCTCCACACGCACGCGCGAGGTCGAGGTGGCCCTGTGGGACCGCCCCGGCGGCTTCCCGCGCGCGGCGGTGGCAAAGGTCCTCGCCGACGCCTGCAAGCCCACCTCGGTCACCCGCGTGATGCAGAAGGGCCCCGCCAAGGCCAGAAAGATCGCGGGCCAGGAGCGCCTTGCCGGCCGCGGCTCCTGGGGCGAGGTCGTGGGCGCCGAGAAGATGCGCGTCTCGGCCCCCTCGTTCTTTCAGGTCAACACCAAGGGCGCCGAGAAGCTCGTCGAGCTCGTCATGGAGGGTCTCGACCCTCAGCCCGACGAGGAGGCGATGGACCTCTACTGCGGCGCCGGAACCTTCACTCTGCCCCTGGCGCGCCGCGCGGGCTTTGTCTCTGCGGTGGAGTCCTACGGCCCCGCGGTTCGCGACCTCAGGCGCAACCTCGACGACGCCCGCCTTGAGAACGTGGACCCCATTGGCGGAGACGCCGGCCTGGAGTTCCCGGACACCGACGCGGACGTAATCGTGGTTGACCCGCCGCGCGCCGGCCTGGCAGAGCAGGTGGTGAGTCAGCTCTCCGAGCAGCCCGCCCGTGCCATAGCCTACGTTAGCTGCGACCCGGCGACCCTCGCCCGAGACCTCGCCCGCTTTGAGGAGAAGGGCACCTTCGAGCCGGTGAGCGTCACCCCCGTTGACCTCTTCCCACAGACCTTCCACGTGGAGACTGTCACCATCCTGCGCAGGCGCTAGACGAGAAGGACGGACGACCCCTCCGCGAGCCCCGCGGGTTTCTCTTCGGCTCAGTCCTCGGCGCAAAGGACGCGCCTGCGGAGGTCGCCTGCGAGAAACCTGCGGGGCTCGCTGCGTTGACGGGGTTGCGCTTCTCGCCGGCCGCCGAGGACGGTAGACGGGTTGGAGCGCCTTTGGTGGCTAGCCCTAGCACCGGGCTTTGGCATCTGAACCCAGCTGGCATCTACGCCTAGCATTTTACAGACGCATCACATACCATGAGCATCAAATGAGGGAAGGAATGACATGGGCGAAAACGAGCTGGCGCCTCTCGTTGAAACGGACCTCGTAACTAAAAGTGAGTTGTACGAGCCCATGTCTTATTACGGCATTAGACCACGTATCTCTATCGAGTACGTTTCAGACATACATCTGCTGCATCACAAATGTTATTTCGATAACAACATTCAAAAGACAGCGAAGGCTCTTGCGAGGTCGCTATACGACTCGTCTCATTTACGCAAGTCGTTATCGTGGAATACCCCACTATTCTTGGGCGATGTGTCGTCCGATGCGAATCTAACCATTGCTTTTTACAAGCAGTACAGAATGAACGACATGTATGCCCAATACAGACGGTTTAGGCGTAGTCAGGTTAGTGCAGCCGATATCTCGGCGTTTAAGAATAAGCAAACAGATATCAAACGTCGAAGTGATAGGCTTGCGGCGTATATCGAGTCGAAAAGCAGTGAGTTCAAGCGAATCAAGAGTGATATTGATAGACACGTAAACTATAACAAGGTCATTGCGCCAAAAGGCAACTTTCAAGATGTTGAGTACTACCTAAATAGCGATTACTACAAAAAACGCAAGCTGCCCCGCTCTTTAAAGAAGAAAATTTTAACTGCAGCAGCTCTGAACGATGAAATATCAAATCTTAATCGTCGTAAGCAGAGACTAGATTCCTGGCTTGCCTCCAAAGAGATTCCCAGTGAGATTCCGCTCAGTGATTTTTCCTATTGTCCCGATGGTCCTATCGGGCTAGTGATTCTTGGCAATCACGAGTACATAGATTTTTTCAACATCGACGAGGCGGTTGAATTTTACAAGTCGGCGCTCGAACCACTGGGTTATCTCGTCTTACAAAACGAGTACGTAGAAAGCGACAATGCTGTCATCTACGGAGGTACCGGATTCGCCAAGTATAACCCGACGTACAACGCGAACAGCCTCGTTTGCTGCAAGGCGATGGAGGGAAACAGGGCGTACGAAATTGAGCAAACAAATCTGTTTGAGGTCGGATATGAGACAGCGAAGAATCATGCAATGGAGACTGGTAGGTGCTTCATTTGCGCAGCTCACTATCCTGTAGAAAGCTGTCTTGGAAAATATGATAAAGAAGCCGTTTATTTCACTGGGCATACACACATAAATGAGCGAATCAGAACTGAAGAAAAGACCCTATTTGCAGATAACCAGATTGGCTATCACAGAAGCGGTGGCTTCGATGGCACGATTCACTTCAAAACAGCGAAGATGGATTCAATCACAAATCCCTACAATGCCTTAAACGATGGATATTACCAGACAACACCAGATAACTATCTTAAGTTCTATGACTACATTGGAGAATATATAGGTGGAGGGGCTCTGATTCGCAAACGCTGCGAAAACGGTGAGCTATACGTAATCAAATCCCACGGTTATTACGGGTTCTTTATTGTTAGCAAATCGGGCATATCCATCGTTAACGGCGGCAAAACAAAAAGAATTGTGTTAACCAAAAATATCGACTGGATTAATAAGAACTTTAGCATTGTCGTACGTAAGTATCTTTCCGTCCTCGAGCCGCTACGCATGGCTCAGGAACAGATTTCGCGAGAGCTTAAGCGACTGGGGTTCCTGGGATCTATCCATGGACTTATCGTAGACATCGATTTTTGGAACCATATCATGGTGAACCCAGCTAATGGCTCAATTGCCTTCTATTATTCACCATCATATGGAGTGGTAAAACAATTTAAATCTTTCCAAGAGCAGCTCGAGTTTATGAGCGGGAGGGATTCCTTAGAGCAAGCTACTATCAACAAAAGATTGATACTAAATCAATCGAAAATGGAAGCGCAGCATCCAAGTGCGACACTTTAGCATTAAGCGGCTCAAACATACTAGCCTCGATTGAGGATAACGGTGTCTCAGACGAGATGAAAGTAGTGAGCCGTAAGGATGGTGCCTACGGCGTATCGCGTGCCATCAATCCGTTACAGCGTCTTTTTTCTGGGCATGTACTGCGCGATTTTGATTTAAGGCTAATTGAGGTCAAAGACGCTAGCACCGCAACCCACAGAAAACGTTCCATGTGTGGACGAGTTTATAGCGACAGATACTGTGATGAATACCTCATTATTCATGACGATTTAGGTGAATTTGTCACGTTGCTGGATAAGGCCGGGAAGAAGTCAGTGGCAAGCGTCACAAAGTTAAGGGCTTCGACTCAAGGCGGAGCCTATGCGAAAGGCGAATGGGTTACGAAAAGTCTCGAGGAAACGATGAAGAAGTACAGAGGAAAATGGCGCTCGCTAAAACCATGGCACAAGGCAATTCAGCTGATGAAGCCAAAGAAAATAGAATCTAAGTGATTAGACAGATTATGACATTTTATAAGCAAAACTCGCTTCAAATCCGAATAGCAAATGCAAAGTAATCTGTCTTCCATCCTCATCGTCCGGCGAGGATGGAAGACAGGCTGGGGGCACTGTTTATGGAGCTCGGTAACAAGGTCTTGGTCGTGAGGTGCTCGGAGAGTGGGAAGAGCACGCTCGCACGAGCGTTGGGAGCGCGGACCGGGTTGCCGGTGGTACAACTTGGACAACGTGTTCTGGAGGGGTGACGGGACGCACATCAGCGCTGAGGAGTTTGACCGGCAGCTTGAGGAAGCTCTGAGTCAAGACGCCTGGATCATAGACGGGGACTTCAACAGGACGTACGAGAGGCGCATCGCGGCCGCGGACATCGTCATCCTGCTGGACTACCCTGAGGAAGTGTGCCTGGCGGGAATAGCGGGCCGCGTGGGACAGGTGCGGCCCGACATCCCTTGGGTGGAGAGGGAGCTTGATCCTGCCCTCGTGGCGCATGTCCGCGCCTGGCGCACCGCCGCGCGTCCCAAGCTGCTCGAACTTCTCGCCAAGTGCCCGGAAGTGAAGGTCATCACGCTCAGGTCCGGCGACGAGGCCGCAATGTGGCTCGGCTCGTTGTAGCCGGCAGCGTCCACCCGCCTTTTGGGGCTCTCGCATAAAACTTGTTGCGGCGCTGACGATAAAAGGGTACAAACGTAAGCACATCGGGTAAGGGGCCCGAGAAAGAGAGAGGATTCACCATGAAGGCTACTGTCAACGAGGATTGCATCGGCTGCGGCATGTGCGAGGGCACCTGCCCCGACGTCTTCGCCATCAACGACGACGGCGTCGCTGAGGCCCAGGTCGAGGAGGTCCCGGCTGACGCCGAGGACGCCGCCCAGGAGGCTGCCGACAACTGCCCCGTCTCCGCCATCGAGGTCGAGTAGCACTCACCCTGGCAGACTCACGCAGTCTTTACGCCAAGCGGGGGCCATTGTGGCCCCCGCTTTTTGTTGACCACAGGAGGGAACGACCCTTGATTCTTGCATCCCAGTCACCCCGCCGCAGGCAGCTCCTTGAGGAGGCCGGCTTTGCGCTGGACATCCGCCCGGCAGACATCGACGAGACCCCAAAGCCTGGCGAGAAGCCCACGGAGCTCGTGGCCCGGCTGGCATGCCAGAAGGCCGAAGCATGCCGCCAGGAGCTCTCACAGGGCCCCTCAGACGGCCTTCTGGTGGCAGCTGACACCATCGTCTGGAGTGACGAGGTGGGCGTGCTGGGAAAGCCCGCGGACGCAGACGATGCGCGCCGCATGCTGCGAGACCTCTCCGACCGCACTCACCACGTGAGCACGGGCGCATGCGCGCTCCTGCTCTCCCCTGCCGCCGAGGTGCTTGGGAGCGCTAGCTTCATAGAGACCACAGACGTCACGTTCTTCGAGCTCACCGATGCGGAGATCGACGCCTACGTGGCCACGGGCGACCCGCTTGACAAGGCAGGGTCCTACGGCATCCAGACACCCGCGGGCCGCCTTCTGGTGCGTGCCATCCATGGCGACTACGACAACGTGGTGGGTCTCCCCATCCCACGCCTCATGCGCGAGCTGGGACGCCTCGCCGGCTGCGGCGATGGGGCCCTCTGGGCCCTCAAGCGTGCCCACACGACACGCTAGGCCCTTCTCGCCTGGGCTCTTCTCGCTCAGCCCTTCTCGCCCGCTTTCTTTTCGCCAGATTACCTCTTGCCCTCAGTGCATTAAGCACTTGATACACCGAGCTTTTTTCGTCTCTTCGGCTATGCACCGAGCCCCAAACGCAGCTTTTCGCCCTCGTTGTATCAATCCTTTAATGCACTGAGCGGTTTCTTAACGCAGAAGGCGAACCCTGCCGTCTGGACCACCGTCGTCAAGCTCAACTAGGCCGGCCACGTCAACTCAGAAAAGCCCCCGTTCTTCTCAGCAAAGTTCTTTGCGCCAAAGGCGCGTAACTTTGCGAGAAGAACGGGGGCTTTCCGACAGGTTGAAACCCACCCTAGTTGAACTTGACGACCTTCTGGGCCAGGCGGTAGCCGCCGATCGTGATCTTCTTGCCCAGGCCGCTCGGCAGGTTGGTGGCCGTGCCGATGACGCCGTGCTTGGCCCTACGGTACATGCGCTCGTCGTAGGCGCGGAGCTCCTGCCAGAGGGCCTCGAGCTGGTCCATGGCGTCCTCGCGGTCGGAGAGCTTGGAGAAGACCGAGCAGATGGCCATGATGATGGTGAAGTAGTTCATCATGTAGCTGCGCAGCTGCGGGCTGTCGATGTCGTCGTAGACGTGGTAGGCCCGCATCATGATGCGGGCAACGCGCCAGTAGTGATCCACGCGGCTCGTCAGGACCTTCTCGTTGACGGACTGGTCCTCGCGGCCGATGAAGTAGCGATAGAGGTCCACGTCAAGGTAGTAGAGCGAGTGGCACAGCGGGAAGGGCACGTAGGCGTAGATGTTGTCCACGTAGAAGGTGTGGGCGGGCATCTGCAGGTTTGCCTTGCGCAGGGTCTCGGTGCGGTAGGTCAGTGCATGCATGAGCAGGTACTTCCACATCTTGAAGTGGCCGATCTCGTTCCAGCCAAAGACGCGTCCCACGGGAAGCTCGCGGCGGTAGTTGACGGCGTTTCTGCTGTTGTCCTCCACGTGCTCGTAGACGTAGTTGGTGAGGACGAGGTCAACCTGCTCGTCGGCGGCGATGAACTCCCTCAGCTTGGCGAGAAGGGCCTTGAGCGCGTCGGCGTCGGCCCAGTCGTCGGAGTCGATGTTCTTGAAGTAGACGCCGTCGGCGTTGGCCACGGCCTTCATGACGGCCATGCCGTGGCCGCCGTTCTCCTGGTGGACGGCCTTCACGAGGGTCGGATAGCGCTGCTGCCACTCGTCGGCCTTGGCAGGGGTCTCGTCCTTGGCGCTGCCGTCGTCCACGATGACGATCTGCACGTCGTCGGCGTAGTCGGAGCCCTCGAGGATGGACTCGATGCATTTGTCCATGTAGGCGGCCGAGTTGTAGCAGGGAATGCCGAAGGTGATGGTCTTCTTCATCGTCGTCCGATCTTCTCCTTATGGGAAAGGGGCGGGCCCCAAAAGGACCCGCCCAAGAGGCGCGTTAGTTGTGCTGGGCGATGAGCTCGTCGGAGAGGTCAAGCGCCGAGGCCACGACGCCGTCCATGTCGTAGTAGCGGTACTCCGCCAGGCGGCCGACGGCGTGGAAGTTGAGGCAGCCGGCCACGCGGTCGCGATACTTGCGGTAGAGCTCGAGGTTCTGGTCCTCGAGGATGGCGTAGTAGGGCGTCTCGTCGGAGCCGGGCGTGAAGGCCTTGGAGTATTCCTTCATGATGGTGGTCTTGCCGGGAACCACCTGGCCGGTCATGTTCTTGAACTCCGTGATGCGGGTGAAGTCCTCGGAGGTGGTGTAGTTGACTGTGCCGACGGGCTGGAACTGGTCCTCGTCGAGGGTCTCGAAGACCATGTCGAGGGTGCGGTACGGCAGGGCGCCCAGGTCGGAGCCAAAGAGCTCGTCAAGCGGGCCGGTGTAGATGACCTCACCGCCGTAGGGCTTGCCGCAGACGGTGACCGCGGAGTCGCCAACGGAGAGGATGTCGCGCGCGTCGACGTCGGTGAAGACGGAGATGAGGTCGTGCTCGAGCATGTTCTCGAAGAGCTTGGTGTAGCCCTCGGCCGGCATGCCCTGGAAGGGGGCGCCGGGGAAGTAGCGATCGTCATCGCCCACGAAGACCGGGACGCGGCCAGTGATGGACGGGTCAATCTGGTCGGGGGTCTTGCCCCACTGCTTCATGGTGTAGTGGAGGAAGACGTTCTCAAAGACGTAGTCGGCGACCTCAGAGAGCTCGGGGTCGTTCTTCTCGCGCAGCTCCATGATGGGCACCTTCTTGTTCTCGCCGAAGGTGGCCACGAGCTTCTGGTAGAGGCGCTCGCCCTTCTCGTCGCCAAAGGCAAGCTTCAGGGACTTGTGGTTGAAGGGGACGGGCATGAGAGTGCCGTGGATGTTGGCCAGCACCTTGTGCTGGTAGTTGGTCCACTCGGTGAAGCGGGAGAGGAACTGGTCCACGCGCTCGTTGGTGGTGTGGTAGATGTGCGGGCCATACTTGTGGACCAGGATTCCGGCCTCGTCCTCGTAGTCGAAGGCGTTGCCGGCAATGTGGTCGCGACGCTCGAGGATGGCGACCTTCATGCCACAGGCCTCGGCAAGGCGACGGGCGCAGACGGAGCCAGCGTAACCCGCGCCGACGACGATGGCGTCGAAGGACTCGGGGGCAAAGTCAGCCGGCAGACCGCTCTGGATGCTCATGTGGTTCCTCTCAAAGAGACTATGGGACGGGGGCCGGTGAGGCCCGGGCACGCGCAGATGAGGTGAATCCCGCGCCTGTGCCCTGATTTCCGGGTTGATTCTAGCACTGCCACCTATAATGGGGGCGCACCGTGCCGCTTGCCGTGGATTCCCCATCAACGGCGAGCGGAATGCAAAGAGGTCAAAGTATGAAGGGAATGCAATGAGCGACTTTCTCGCACGCATGAAGTCCACCGCCAAGGCCGACAAGAAGACCATCGTCCTGCCCGAGGGCGAGGACCCGCGCACCATCGAGGCTGCCAAGAAGATCGTCAAGGAGGGCCTGGCCGACCTCGTCGTCCTGGGCAACCCAGATGAGATCAAGATCGACGGCGTCACCGTCATCGACCCCCGCACCGCCGAGAGGAAGCAGGCCTACGCCGAGAAGTTCGCCGAGCTGCGCGCCAAGAAGGGCGTCACCCTGCCCGAGGCCCTCGAGCAGATGAACGACGCCACCTACTTTGGCACCATGATGGTCAAGATGGGCGACGCCGACGGCCTGGTCTCCGGCGCCTGCCACTCCACCGCCAACACCCTGCGTCCCGCCCTGCAGATCCTGAAGACCGCCCCGGGCACCAAGCTCGTCTCCGCGTTCTTCATCATGTGCACCAAGTCCCCGGAGTTCGGCGCCGACGGCACCCTGCTCTTTGCCGACTGCGGCCTGAACATCAACCCCAACGCCGACGAGCTCTCCGAGATCGCCCTGGCCTCCGCCGAGAGCTGGAAGGCCTTCATGCCCGGCGTCGACCCCAAGGTCGCCATGCTGTCCTTCTCCACGATGGGCTCCGCCAAGGGCGACGTGCCCACCAAGGTCCAGGAGGCCGTGAAGCTGGCCAACGAGAAGAACCCCGAGCTCGCCCTCGACGGCGACCTGCAGCTTGACGCCGCCCTGGTCCAGTCCGTCGCCGACCTCAAGGCCCCCAACTCCTCCGTCGCCGGCAACGCCAACATCCTGGTCTTCCCCGACCTCGAGGCCGGCAACATCGGCTACAAGCTGGTCCAGCGCTTCGGCGGCGCCGAGGCCTACGGCCCCGTCCTTCAGGGCATCGCCAAGCCGGTCAACGACCTGTCCCGCGGCTGCTCCGCCGACGACATCGTGGGTGTCGTGGCCATCACCGCGGTCCAGGCCCAGATGGCCGAGTAGCGAAGTAGCGCTTGGCGAGAAGAGCCTGCGCCCCAAACATTCGGCCCGGCAGCCTCGCGGCTGTCGGGCCTTTCTCGTGGCCGTCGTCCCCAAGACGTCGCTTCGTGCCTCCTGAGCCCCACCTACCCCAGTGCGTCGGCGAGCAGCCGCGCGCAGTTCTCCAGATACAGCTCCTTGGCGGCTTCGTCCGTGGCGGCAAGGTCGTACTGGCACGCCTCGGCAAAGGGGATACGCTGCCACTCGCCATCCGCCGGGAGCTCAAAGACCCCCACGCGCTCGGGATGCTCGGCGAGGTCGAGGGAGATGCGCGCGTAGGGGTGCTCGATCAGGCAGTAGGTCTGCTCGTACGTCGCGGGGTCCTTCTCGCTCGGATAGAGCTTGGGCTCAAGGAAGAACAGGTACTCCTGCCCCGCGCGCAGCGGCATGAGGCCGAACCGGCTTGGGCCCTCGCTGCCCCCCCACACCTCGCGCACGTCGCTGAACTGACCCGTCCCCAGGCCGTTTCGAGGCTCCGTGATCTTGTACGCATCGTAGACGACGAGGCCATCGCCTTCGGAGACGCCCTCGCCCCTCAGGACCGACGTCACCTCGATCTGGCACTGGAATGCCTGGTAGACGTAGGTCCTCTCACCCGTAAAGGTGCCAGTGAGCACGATGGGGGCCTCGTCGAGTACCTCCTCAGACGCCATCCCAAGGGTATACGCCGCATCAACTCCGGCGGGAAGCGCGGCCTCGTCCGCCGCCGCCGCGATCTCCTCCCGCGTGTGCAGGCTAAGCGCGTCCGCCGATGCACGCGAGTTCACCACGAAGGGAAGCTGCTCCACGGCAGCCCCGTCGTGCGCATAGTCCGTGAGGCTTGCCCGCATGGCAAGGCCCACTCCCACGCAGACGACCACGAGCGCGCCACACACGAGCAGGAGGGTCCTGACGGTCAGCACGGGGAGGCGGAGTTTGCTTCGCCTCATGAGCGATCGACCTCCTTGGCCACGTGCCCGTCGACCATGCGCCAGCTGCGCTCGAACAGCGCCTCGAGCGCGGGCTCGTTGTGACAGGCGACGAGCACGGTGCAGCCGCGTTCACGCTCCTCACGCACGATCTTTGCAACCGTCTCGATGCCGTCCACGTCGAGAGCGTTGGTGGGCTCGTCCAGGATGAGCAGCTCGGGCGCCTCCATGATTGCCTGCGCGATGGTGAGGCGCTGCCTCATGCCCATGCTGTACGCCGAGAACGGGCGGTCGTCGTCGGGGATGAGGCCCACACGCGCAAGCGCCGCCCTCGCCTCGGCCTCGCCCGCCACACCCCTGATCGACGCGAGCATCGTGAGGTTTCTCAGGCCCGTGCTCTCGTCCCAGAAGCCTGCCGACTCAAGGACCAGGCCGAGACTACGCGGAAAGTCGACGTCCACGCCAATCCTTTGCCCAAAGACGTCAACCTGGCCCGAGGTGAGGTGAATGAGTCCCGAGATGGCCCTAAAGAGCATCGTCTTGCCCGAGCCGTTGATGCCGCTGAATCCGTAGATTCCGCCACGCGGCAACGTGAGCGTCACGTCGTCGAGCACGACGCGTCCGTGAATCACCTTGGTCGCATGGGTTACCACAATCTCATCAGACATGAAAGCCTCCAGTCAGAAGATGTCGCGGGCGCGCACGAGGCGAAGCGCCACCACCGCCGCAAGCGCGACGCACGCGCCGAGGTACGCAAGAGACGCGACGACCGAAAAGCCAGGGACGCCCAGCGAGAAGGCTGAGGTCCATCCCGAGCAGTCGTGCCAGGCAAGAACCCCCTGCGCAAAAGGCAGCCACGGAGCCACGGCCATGGCCGCCTCGCGCGGGAGGTAGGCGAGCCCGACCAGGCCCGCAACGTAGACCCCCTCAACGACCGCAAAGGCCACGACGGGTTCCAGCTTGATCGCAAGGCAGTTGACCGCAAGCACAAGGCATAGCGTGAGCGGAAAGCCCAATGCAGCGCAGCGCGCGACGACGTCGATGAGCTCCGGCACGCTTGCCGTACAGCCGCAGACGAACAGGACCGCGCCATTCGCAAGCTGGCAGAGCAGCGAGAACGCAGCCGAGAGAAGCGAAAGGTGGACCAACTTGCTCGCCAGCCATACCCCCCGCGACCCCACGCGCGGGAGCACGGCCGCGGCATCCGACCCAAGGCCGCCTGTCAGAACGTCCGAGAAGAGGAAGCAGAAGGCAGCCTGGGGAGCAAACCACGCAATGAGGACCATGATGTTCGGTCTGCTCCCATAGAGGCTTGGAACGAGGAGTCCCCCGCCCACAAACTCATAAAGGGCCGCCTGCGCCCCATAGCCCCTCATGCACAGCGTCGCGACCAGGCTCGCCAGCACGCAGAGCGCCACCCGCACGAATTGGGCACGCCGCATTGGCAGAAGGGTCACGGAATTGTTCCGACTTCTACAGCTCACGAGGCTCGCCCTCCTCCGGCAGATAGTCCTTCTTGCGCACGAGCCAAACGGCAAGCAGGCCAAGGAACGCGCAGAGCGCAGCAAGGCGAAGCGAGCCTGCCACCTCCGCCACAAGGCCATCCTCGGGCATCGCTGTCGCAAGGAGCCATCCCGTCCAAAGCGCAGAATTATTGAGTGCCGGGGTCATGCACAATAGATAGTCGAGCGCACCGTATCCCAAGGCTGCCAGCATCGCATAGGCACCCGAGCCGGTGAGCAGACGAACCGCCAGGACAATAAGGCACACCACCAGGAAGAAGTGGGTCTGGAGGATGGTTGCCAGAAGGCCAAACGCCACATAGGCCCCAACCGCATGACCCGTCGGCGAGAGGAGTCGGACGCTCACGAGACCGCACAGCGTGAGAAGGGCCGAGAGCGCCAGGGCACGCACCACCAGTCGTCCCATGACGGCAAGCAGGGTCCTTCCACGGCTTGAGCGAATCACCCACACGGCCGAGGCCACGGGACGCATCGCGCCGGCCGCGCTGAAGGCGCAGATGGGAACGTAGACAAAGGTCGCAAGGCTATAGTTGACGACCTGTCCATAGGCACCCGATAGCGTGCCGTCGCCCATCGCGGCGACGTTGTGCCCCCACAGCAGGGCAACCACCACGCAGACCCCCGCAAGGACGGCAAGGCCGGCGACGAACCTTCGGTCGAAGAGGCGCGCGAGGCGCGTTGCGGCGCTCATAGCAGCACGTCCTTCCTCCGGACAAGGGGAAGCCACATCGCCCCCACGAGCACCAGAAGCACCACGAGGGGTGCAGCAAGAAACACGGTGGGGCTTCGAGGAGTCACGAGGGAGAAGATCAGGCACTGGGCTATGTCCAGGTCCGAGGGAAGCAGGTACGAGGACACGATCAACACAAGGGCGGGAAGCCCCACCACAAGCAGGCGACTCGTGCGCACGTAGAGCGAGAGGGCAAACGCCGCCAAGGCCAGAAGGCCTCCCCAAAGGGCGTCGTAGACGATGAAGATCAGGTTGAGAAGGTAGCGGGCGTTGAGGAAAAGGCCCAGGAAGAGTGTCTTGTCGTACCAGCCGGTCGAGTCGACCTCGGCGGCCGAGGTGTTCAGGAGGAGCTGATAGGCATCCTGCCCGGACGTTGCGGGAAAGGCAACGAACGCGAGCAGCTGGGACACCAGCAGCGGGACGAGAACCACGAGAAAGCCGCCCACAAAGGCCGCAATCGCTCCCGAGACGAGATAGGAACGCAAGGAGGAGCGCACGGCAACGCAACCCGCATACCTTCGCCTCACGTCCAGAAAGAGGCTGTCCCCAAAGACGGCCGCAGCCAAAAACGGCATCAGGAAGTAGAGGTAGAAGCAGAAGAGCGGCGTCTGCATGGACTCATAGTTGCCCGCCCAGGCCACATCTGCCGCAGGTACCTCGCCCACATCATGACCCCAGAACACCAGGCACGTCTGGACGAAGCAGACCGACATGGTCACAAGCCCCACCACAACGGCATAGCGCCACGTCTTTGATGCAAGCATGCGTCGAAACTGGAACTGAAGAACGCCCGCTCTTCCTGCCATGTCACTTACCACCCGTCAGCACTTGAGGGGACGGGAGCGCAAAGGCGCCCCGTCCCACACGGTCAGAAGCTCGTGGTTAGTTGAAGTTCACGTACCCAGTGGCGCGGTCGCAGGAGTTCGGGCCCCAGCCAACCTGATGCCCCATCAAAGTCACGGAGCCACTGAAGGTGCTGTAGTAACGCGGATAGCCCGTTTCCCCCGCATTGACGGTCACGGAGCTCGCACACTGTCCCTGCCCGGGCAGCTCGATCCAAAAGTTGCCTCCATAGGAAGAGGACGAGTACACCCGGACAGACGCCGAGGAACCGCCAGAGTGGTAGCCATTCCGGACCGCCGTCGCTACCTGCCACGCCGGAAGGCAGGCATTGAAGGAGCCTCCGTCAGCCAACGCGGGAGCGCCAAAGCCCACCGTGGCGGCAAGCGCCAAGGCGACGGCAACAGCGGCCTTCTTGAACTTCATCGTCATGGAAAGTCACATCCTCTCGTAGGGAAGAGTTCCTCACGAGCAGCGGACCCACGAGAACGAGTCGCGTTTCAGTCATGGTACCCACTGCTCAAGCTATGTTTCAGACGCTTGTCCCTGCCCACCCTGCGATATAGCCGCATGTTCGGTACCTCCCTACCAGCTGTACATGGCAACGTCGGAGCTCGTCACCAATTTGCCGTCGACGGGCTTCTTGCAAACAAACCTATACGTACCAGAGCCGACGCCCTCCCACGTCGCCTTGGTGAACCCGTTGCGCTTGAACGAGGCGGACCCGATGAGTGAGCCTCTTCCATTCACAACTCGATACAGGCTCACGGTAAACGTGCCGCTCGAAGGGCAGCTTGCAGTCATCTCGATGCCGACGTTGTTGCTGTCAAAATAGCGATCTTGAAAAGAGTACGTACCCGACAGGCTGAGGTCATCCCCGTACCAAGAAAGGGGCGACGGCATCCCAGCGTCAGCCTGACGAGAATAGGACACGATTGGCTCAACGCCGCCATCAATGAGCTCGCTCGCCAGCACAGGGCGAGGAGCAAGGCAAAGTCCCAGAGCAATGACAGCCGCTACAGCAAGCACCCGCAGCCTCGACTTGAGCGCCCTCTGATAATAGGTTGCATCCACGATTGAGCCCCCAGCAATTTAAATGCACTGACGTTGGGTGAGAGCATGCGCCACGTGGTGACTTCTGTCTGTCACTTTTGGGGATGCAATCGCTCCAAGCTTGTAAACCCTACCTCTTCGACGAGGAGTTTTCGCAGGTCGTCGATGCAATGAACCTTGCAGTCATCATAGGTGCGCTGACGATACGACCTTACCGTCGCCGGCGTGGTATGCCATCGCCGGCACACCTCCGGCACGCTGTAGCCACACGCTAGGTCTATCACGACCTCGGCCCTCAAACCGTCTATGCCGCGCCCCTTGAAGTAATGCAGCGCCCGGTCACGCTCCTTTTCCGTTGGCTCTGAAACGAGAACCGCCGCAATCCGCGTCTGATAGACGAACGCCACAACGCCCAAGGAGATGAGCGCCGGAAAGATGACGTAGATCCAGTCGGTCACGAACCCCACAAAATACAGTTCCCAGTAATACGTCACCGCAATCCCGGCAGAGCCCAAAAGGGGCAGCAGCGGAGAGGAGAAGAGAATGCCAAAGCCGCTGAGCATGGTACGCCAGAACGGGGCATCCGCCTCCCTTGGCAGCGATGCCCTCCCCACCACAAGAGACGCAACCACCAAGAGGGAGGGTCCCCAGATCTTGTAGAGCCACATCCCGCTCCACCCGCAAAACGAACCCGCAGAGATCAGGCACACAACGACGAGGGAAAGGGCCATCGTGGCCACAAGCTCCAAGGATCCCTGTCCACCGCGCGGGCTCGCCGTCGTCTGACGAAAAGACAGCATCCTCGCAAAAGAGACCACGGCAAGCACACATGACACGGCCCACGTGAGGTAGAACGTACCCCTGTGGTACCAGTGCTCGCCAATATGCACATCACCTGGAACGTCAAGGAGCAGCACCAGCACGATAAGCGCACACGCAATGGCTTGCGGCACCAAGGAGCCGCAGTTTTGAGCTGCACCCGACTCGCAAGAAGAGGGCTTGGTCTCCTTGGTCACAGACGGCTCCTCGCTCATATCAAGCGCCGCGGCATATTCCCTGAGCTCCCTCGCACCGCCCACACCCAGCTTCTCGTAGCCACGATGCCGATAGGTTGCGACGGTTGCCTGGGCAACTCCCAATTCGGTCGCGATGGAAACCACGGTGGCACCCATAGCCGTCCGAGCGAGCACGGCAGCCTCGCGTTCGGTCAAGGGGATCATTGCCGCTTTGGCAAGACGCTGCCCCATGCGCCGCTCAGCGGAATCGCCGGGGGTATCCCGTTCCCCTTTCGCATACTCCCCGTGCACCAGAGGACCAGTCTCCCCCTCCCGCCGTTCTCCAGCCCCCCGCACCCGCACCAGCTGGACAAGCGTGAGTACGATCACAAGCACCAGAAAGAAGCCATAGAAGGCGGTGTTCGGAAGGCCGGCGTCCAAGAGGTCCGAGCGATACTCGCCCACGAAGCTCCGGAATGCCAGAAACGCCATATGACCCGCGAGCAACGCAGGGACATCCCAAGCCGAGCGACCCCTCGCCTGCCACCGCCGAGCACCAAGCAAGGCGAGCGCAAACACCGCAGCACACAGAGTGCATGCGGCAAAAGTCGAATCAAAGCCCAGTGCGATCGCAACAAGAACGCATGCCGTCGGCCAGACTCCCCCAACGCCGAACAAGCCAATCAGCCGAGCGCGTGAGGGACTTTCCCGCACGAGGCCCAGTCCCGCGGACGAAAGCGCCCAACAGGACACCGCCGCAATCACACACACGAACTCAACAAGCGACATGACGTCGTTAAAAGCAATCTGCTCAACCGTGTCAAGTCCGGCATTGCCCCGCACGAGTGCATAGACCTCGGCCGCAGCCAAACCGGCCGTGGCAACCCAGCCTACGCGCACCACGATGAGGCGAGCCCGAGCAACAATCCCTTGCCACCCCTGTCCCAGGCAGGACGCGAGCAGAGCAATCACCACAAAGAGCATGACGGCAAGCCCGAAGGCCGCTATGCTCACTTGCCCGGGAATCAGCGGTCCAAAGCTATACACCCCATACGGCATCGCTGCCAGAACCGCTGTCCAGACGCACCAGACCATACGTCCCCCAAACGACTGCCTTTTCCCCTAAAACATAGCGCGCGGCCCACGCTCCCCCGCCGCACGAATCGGTGGGCGGGCCCACGCACAAAGAGGGCCCCGGACGATCCGGGGCCCCACAGCTCAGGCTTCTTGGAGGCTCGGGCCCTACGCCACCCCGAGCGGGTGCGGGCCGGCGTTTCTCACCTCGTCGGACATGGAGGTGAGACGTGCGGCGGCGTTGTCCACGAACATCTGGGCCAGAGACTCCGCCACGCGGTCGTACTCTGCCGGGTCAGCCCAGGTGCTACGGGCAGCCAGAAGCTCGGAGGGAACGTCGGGGCAGCTCGTGGGGACGTCGAGGTTGAAGCGCTCGTCGTGGACGAAGTCGCAGTCGTCGATGACGCCGGACTGGGCAGCCTCGACCATCTTGCGGGTGTACTTGAGCTTGATGCGGCTGCCGACGCCGTAGGAGCCACCGGTCCAGCCGGTGTTGATGAGGTACACGCGGGTGCCGCCGTTCTCGATCTTCTCGCCTAGCATCTCGCCGTAGACCATGGGGTCAAGCGGCATGAAGGGCTCGCCAAAGAGGGACGAGAAGGTGGGCTGGGGCTCCTTGATGCCGCGCTCGGTGCCGGCGACCTTGGACGTGAAGCCGGTCATGAAGTGGTACATGGCGGCGTTCTTGTCCAGCTTGGAGATGGGGGGCAGCACGCCAAAGGCGTCGGCGGTCAGGAAGATGACGACGTCGGGGATGCGCTTGGCCTTGCCCTTGAGCACGGCGTTGTCGATGAACTCCACCGGGTAGGCCACGCGGCCGTTCTCGGTGAGGGAGGTGTCAAAGTAGTCGGCCACGCGGGTCTTGGGGTCAAAGACCACGTTCTCGCAGATGGAGCCAAAGCGAATGGCGTTCCAAATCTGGGGCTCGGTCTCGGCGGTGATGTTGATGGTCTTGGCGTAGCAGCCGCCCTCGATGTTGAAGACCGCGTCATCGGCCCAGCCGTGCTCGTCGTCGCCGATGAGCTTGCGGTTGTCGGCCGCGGAGAGCGTGGTCTTGCCGGTGCCAGAAAGGCCAAAGAAGACCGTGGTGCCGTGGGAGACCGGGTTCATGTTGCAGGAGCAGTGCATGGGAAGCACGTTGTCCTCGACGGGCAGCAGGTAGTTCATGACCGAGAAGATGGCCTTCTTGATCTCGCCGGAGTACTGGGTACCCACGACCAGGACCACGCGCTCCTTGAAGTTGATGACAACGGCGGCCTCGGAGTTGGTGTGATGGATGGCCGGGTCGAGCTTCAGGCGCGGCGCCACCATGACCACGAAGTCGGCCAGGCCGTAGTTGGCGAGCTCCTCCTCGGTGGGGCGCACGAGCATCTGATGGGCAAAGAGCGCCTGGCTGGCAAGTTCGGTGATGACGCAGAACTTGCGGGAGTAGCGCCGGTCGGCGCCGGCGATGCCGTGGACCACAAAGAGGCGGCGCTCGGAGAAGTGCGCGATGACCTCGGCCTTGATGCGGGCGTAGTCCTCCTCGGACATGGGGACGTTGACCTCGCCCCAGGCGATCTTCTCGTGGACGTCCTCGGTGTCAACGACGAAGCGGTCGTGCGGGGAGCGGCCGGTGTACTGGCCCGTGGTGACCGCGAGCGCTCCGGTGCTGGTGAGGGTGCCCTCCCCCCTGTCAACGGCCTTCTCAATGAGGACTGCGGGCGAGCAGTCAATCCAGGTCATGTCGTCGGTGTGCGCGATGCCGTAGTGCGAGAGCTCCTCGATGATCATGCGAACCTCCTTTGGCCGGCGGCTGCCGGGCGGGTCTACCACATACTGAAGCGTTTGATACCACGTGCGGTCACAAGCTTGATTGTGCCCCGTGGCCGCCGCGCCTGGCGGTAAAGTTTACAAACGGACGCCAACCGCGCCCAAAAGGTACCGCTCACCCGCAAGCGGGTGCCGCTAGCGGAGGACCAACGCCGCCGACAACGAAAGGACGCCCATGTCAGAGCTCACGACCATCCGCAAGGGAGACATCACCGCAACCATAGACTCCATGGGCGCGCAGCTCATGAGCCTCACCTGCGCGGGAGGCGAGTACCTCTGGCAGGGAGACCCAAAATTCTGGCCGCGCCGCGCCCCCGTGCTCTTCCCCATCGTCGGCTGCCTCAAAAACGACGAGGCCATGAGCGCGCAGGGGCCCGTGCGCCTCAATCGGCACGGCATCGCGCGCACGCGCGAGCACTCCATCGTGGAGAGGAGCGAGTCCTCCGTGACCTTCCAGCTTGACTCCGACGAGGCCACGCGCGAGCTCTACCCCTTTGACTTCCGCCTCAACATGACCTACTCCACCGACGGCACCTCGCTCGAGCAGTGCTTTGCCGTGACTAACACCGGCGACGTTGACCTGCCCTTCACGCTGGGCGGCCACCCGGCCTTCAACGTGCCCATGCCAGGGGCTGAGGGCGAGCGCTTTGATGACTATGCCCTCGTCTTCGCCGAGAGGTGGAGCCCCGAGGTGCCCGTCATCGACGAGAGGGGCCTGCACGACTTCGGCCGCATGACCCGTCTCATGGAGGACTCCCGCGAGCTCGCGCTCACACATGGGCTCATCGACCGCCACGCGACGCTCGTCTTCCACGACGTTCCCAAGAGCCGCGTGACCCTCGTGGGCAAGAGGAGCAACCACGGCGTCGAGCTGGAGTTTCCCGGTTTTGACTACCTTGGCGTCTGGACGGCCAGCACCGAGGCGCCGTTCGCGGCCATTGAGCCCTGGCACGGCTGCGCCTCCGCCTACGACGAGTCGGGCCGCTTCGAGGACAAGCGCTCAACCATCACCCTGGCGCCTGGCGAGAGGGCGGAGCTCGCCTTCACGGTAACGCCGTTCTAAGTCACCGTCTTGCCCAAAAACCGAGAAGCCCCTTCCTACGCAAGTTACGATCCGCAAAAAACTTGCTTAAGGAAGGGACTTCTCGCCTTTTTGGGGCAGAAAGACAAACTCCGCTGCGCACGGACATTCGGGGGTTCGGAACGTCCCCCGATAACGGAGTTTGTCTGGTAGTAGGACAAACCCCGTCATTGGTGGACAGTCTTGGGGCCAAAACGTCCGTAAATGACGGAGTTTGCCCCAAGGCGACGACAGAAGGGAAGCGGCTAGCCGCAGGCAATCTCGGAGACGGCATCGATGGCGGCAGCCACGTCCTCCTGCGTGTTGAACCAACCGAAGCTGAAGCGCACGACGCCCCGCTGCTCGGTTCCGAGCGCACGGTGCATGAGCGGTGCGCAGTGGGCGCCGGGGCGGGTTGCTATGCCAAAGGCTTGGGACAGCATGTCTGAGACCTCGCCGGAGTCGAGCTCTCCCACGTTGAGGCTCACGATGGCGGCGCGCGCGGGCTGGCCGAGGTCGCCATAGAGCGGAATGCCAGGAAGACCGCGGACCCCCTCGGCAAACGCCGCGGCAAGGGCACGCTCGTGCTCCCCCACCGCCTTGGGGCCACCGGCCTTCTCGAGGTACTCCAGCGCGGCAGAGAGCCCGGCTATTCCATGGGCGTTGAGGGTCCCCGCCTCAAGGCGCGTCGGCCAGCCCTCCGGCTGCAGTGGCTCGAAGGAGCTCACCCCCGTGCCGCCCATGTTCCAGGGCCGCACGTCAATGCCCTCGGCCACGGCGAGGCCACCCGTGCCCTGAGGGCCCATGAGCCCCTTGTGACCGGTGAAGCAGACCACGTCGATGCCCATCTCGCCCATGTCTATGGGGATGCACCCCGCGGACTGCGAGGCGTCCACGATGAGAAGCGCACCGGCGTCGTGTGCGATCTGCGAAACGAGCCGCAGGTCAACCACGTTGCCGGTCACGTTTGACGCATGCGTGCACACCACGACGTCACAGCCGCCGGCGCAAAGGCGCCGCAGTTCATCGTAGCCAAGGCGGCCAAGCTCGTCCGTGCCGGCATGCTCCACCCGCACGCCCCTCTCGGCCGCGAGGCGGTTCAGGGGGCGAAGGACCGAGTTATGCTCCATGACCGTTGTGACCACATGCGCACCGGGTCTGACCAGCCCGTTTATGGCGGTGTTCAAAGCCGCCGTGGAGTTGGGCGCAAAGCAGACGTGGTCTGGGCGCGCACAGCCCAGAAGAGACGCGAGCCTCTCCCTGCACTCCCAGACCACCCGCCCGGCGTCAAGCGACTCGGCGCACGCCCCGCGGCCGGGGTTTCCTATGGTCGTCATGGCACGGCACACGGCGTCCACCACGCACTGCGGGCGCATGACGCTCGTAGCGGCGTTGTCCAGATAAATCACGACTGCCCCCTCACGAGCTCCCAGAGCCCCACGACGTCCATGCCGCTCCAGGGGATGCCCGCCCCGGCGAGCGCGGCCTCTATGTCCCCGCGCTCCTCGGGGAGCACCCTCCAGGCAAGCCCGCAGCCAGCGGAGACCTGGCTGGGAACGGGAATCATGCGCCCCGGGAGCCCCCGTCCGTGGCAGAACTCCTCGCAGGCCATGGCCGCCGCGGTGGTAGGAAAGCTCACCACGAGAAAGTCCCTCCTCACCCTCATGGAACGCGCCTTGCTACGGACGGACCACGTTGGTGGCCTGCTCGAGCCTCTGGCAGATGACGTACATGTTGGTGACCTCGCCCACGGCGAGCTGTTCGGTGAGCCCGTAGTGGTTGAGGCAGGTGCCGCAGGTGATGATCTCTACGCCCTGCTCGGCAAGGGCGCGAAGGTCGTCGAGGCAGGGGGGAGCCCTCGCAGGTGAGGCGCGCGCCGCCGTTGTAGAAGAGCATGGTGCGCGGCAGCTCGTCCTGCTGCGTCACGGCGTAGACGAAGGCCTTCATCAGGTTGCGGCCAAGCTCGTCGGAGCCTGCGCCCATGGTGTCTGAGCTCACCTGGATGACAAGGTTCTTGGCGGCGGGCACCAGGCAGCTGGCCTGGTCGGCCTCGCCGTCGGCCACGGTCACGCCCTCCGGGGCGGAAAGCGTCACGCGGAAGCGCTTCTCGCCAAGCTGCTCGGAGGAGACCTCACAGCCCTTCTCGTGCGCCATGCGAGTCAGGTTCTGGACGGCCACTTCGTTGTCGACGAGGGTCTCGACGATGCCCGCGCCGCGGAGGGAGCCAAGGGCCTTCAAGGTCTTGACCACGGGGATGGGACACGCGTCGCCAATGGCGTCTACCTGCACGTTGTTTGCCATGAGAGCTTCCTTTCCACAAAGGGCCCCTCGCTTCTGCAAGGGGCCCAGAGCCAGATGAAGTCAGTATAGGTCGCAATGGCCTACGCTATTTGGAGGAGACGACCTCCTTGCCGGAGGTGACCTCATCCCACTTGGCGAGAGTGGCCTCGCGCTCGGAGCCAAACTTTGTGAGGTCCTCCTCCATGAGCTGACTGGTGTCAAAGTCCAGCGTCAGGCCGGAGACCGTCGGCAGGGCCAGCAGCAGGGTGGTCTTCTTGTCGATGTCGGCAAGCGCCTTGAGGTTGTCGTCGCTGGAGAAGAGCCACTCGATGAAGAGCTTGGCGTCCTCGACGTCGTCGGCGTTGGCGAAGGCGGCCACGCCGTCGGGGATGTAGGGCATGCCCTCCTTGGGGTAGACGACCTCGAGGGTGCCGTCGGCCAGGATGTCGTCAAGGGTGTTGTCGATGTAGGTGATGCCCACGGCGGCCTCGCCGGCGGCGACGCGGGTGGAGGGGTCGCTGCCGCGCTTGGTGTAGAACGGGATGTTGGCGTTGAGGGCGGTCAGGTACTCCCAGCCCTCCTCCTCGCCCATGGTCTGCAGGATGGCGGCAACGGCGGCGTAGTTGGTGCCGGAGACGGCCGGGGAGGACATCATGATCTCGTCCTTGAAGACCGGCTGCGTGAGGTCAGCCCAGCTCTCGGGCTTGTTGGCGCCAACCTCCTCCAGGATGTCGTTGTTGACGATGAAGCCGACGACCGTGGCGCCCTTGGAGAACCAGTAGTTGTCGTCGGACTTGAAGCCGGCGGCAAACTCGGAGGCGCGGTCGAACTCGACCTTCTCAAGCAGGCCGGAGTCGGCGGCGCTCATGAAGGAGTCGATGCCGCCGCCAAACCACAGGTCGGCAGCGGGCTTGCCGCCCTCGGCCTTGAGCTTGGAGAGGACCTCGCCGGAGGACATGGAGACGTACTCCACGGGGGCGCCGACCTCGGAGGTGAACTTGTCGAAGAGCGTCTTGTAGCTCTCGTTGGTGCAGAGGACCTTGAGGGTCTTGCCTGAGGTGGACTTCAGGCCCTCGGAGGACGCCTTGGCGTCGTCCTTCTTGGCCTCGGAGCCGCTGTTGCCGGAGCAGCCGGCAAGGCCGAGCAGGCCAGCGGCGCCTGCAAGGCACAGGAAGCCCCTTCTGGACACGTTGTTGGTCATGTTCTTGTTTCCTTCCCTCTAAAAGCTGATGGTTCTTGCTATGTCAAAGGGCACCTCCATGCCCTTGGCATACGTTTGGTCGGCGGGTACGCGCGCCAGCACGCGCCGCCCCTCGGCAGCAAGCGCGACCTCCCAGGTGCCGCCCAGGTAGGTCAAGGACTCCACGGTGCCCGTAAGACCGCCCTCCGCCCCCAGCCTCACGTCCTCCGGACGGAAGTAGACGGACGCGCCGTCGGGGCCGGGCAGCTCGTTCACGTGGCCGAGGAAGCGCGCGCAGTAGAGGTCCGCAGGCTGGTCGTATGCCTCCCGGGGCGTTGCCACCTGCAAGATCTGGCCGTCCCTCATGATGGCCACGCGGTCGCCGAAGGCCATGGCCTCCTCGCGGTCGTGCGTGACGAAGAGCGTGGTCACGCCAAAGCGGCGCTGGATCTGGCGCACCTCCTCGCGCATGCGCAGGCGCAGGTTGGCATCCAGGTTGCTGAACGGCTCGTCGAGCAGCAGCACCTTGGGGCCCAGCACCAGGGAGCGGGCCAGGGCCACGCGCTGCCGCTGGCCGCCGGAGATCTGGTCCACCCGCGCGTCGGCCTGGTCGGCAAGGTCCACGGCCTCAAGCATCTGCGCCGCGCGCTCGTGGGCCTCCTGGCGAGAGGCACCCGAGAACCGCAGGCCGTAGGCAACGTTCTGCGCGACGGTGAGGTGCGGGAAGAGCGCGTAGGACTGGAACACCGTCGAGGTGGGGCGCACCTCCGGGCCGAGGTCGGTGACGTCGGCGCCGTCGAGAAGCACGCGACCGGACTCCGGCGCGAGGAAGCCTCCCACAAGCCGCAGCGTGGTGGTCTTGCCGCAGCCGGAGGCGCCGAGGAGGCAGAGCACTTCTCCCCTGTTGACGCCGAGGGTTAGGTCGTCTATGACGCGCCTGCCGTCGAAGGACTTGGACAGGCCGGAGAGCTCGAGGAACACGTTATGACCTCCTCTTGAGCAGGAGCTTGTAGAAGACCACGTTGACCAGCGTGGTGATGGCGATGAGGGCAACGGAGACCATGGCGGCGTCCCCGTACTTGCCCCCGGAGAGGGCGTCAAAGAGCTCGAAGATGGCGGTCTTGTGCCCCGGGGCGATGAGGAAGATGACCGCCGCGTAGGCAACCATGGAGCTGGAGAAGCCGTTGACCAGGCTCACGCCCACGGCCTCCCTGAGGTTGGGCAGAAGGACGCCGGCAAGCACGTCCGGCTGCGTGGCGCCGAGGTCGCGCGCAGCCATGTCGAGCTCGGGCGGCACCTGCGAGAGGGCAGCCGTGAACGCGCGCGTGGAGATGGCGACCTCCTTGGAGGCAAGCACCAACACGATGATGGCGCCCGTCCCCACGAGCTCGAGGGGCGGCCGGTTGAAGGCCAGGATGTAGCCCAGGCCCAGGCAGATGCCGGGAATGGCGTAGGGCAGCGTGGTCAAAAAGTCCAGCACCGCGGCGCCCTTTAGCCTGCGGCGGTGCGCGTAGTAGGCAGCAAGGAGGCCCATGGCGCACGAGAGCAGCGCCGAGAGCAGGGAGTAGAGAACGCTCCTGCCCAGGGAGTCCAGGTCGAACTGCACGAGGTGCGTGAGGTTGTCCAGGGTGAACGGCGCGCTCCAGCCCATGCCCTTGGTGAAGGCCGCGTGCAGGATGGTCGCGTAGAGCACGACGAGAAACGCGGCAAAGACGACCGTCACCGCATGGGCGAAGGGGCCCACGGGACCGCGGAGCCTGAAACCGGCCTCGTCTGGGTCGGGTCGCACGGAGGACGCGAGGGAGCCCGAGGTCACCGAGCCGAGGTTGCCCAGGCGGCGGTAGGCCAGGAAGGCGACCGTTGCCACCGCAAACAGCACGAGGTTGAGAACGGCCGCCGAGGTGAGGTCCGAGTAGCCAACCACACGTAGGTAGATCTGGGTGGCAATGGTCTCGAACTTGCCCCCGATAACGACCGGTGTGGCGTAGTCGGACACCGAGCGCACAAAGGTGAGCAGCAGGCTTACGGCCAGGGCCGGACGCAGCAGCGGCAGGATGACGTCGGCAAAGACACAACTCATGGGCGCGCCAAGGTCGAGCGCCGCCTGGACCGCGTTCTTGTCCACGCGCTCAAGCACGCTCCTCAGCAGCATGACGTTGATGGCGGCAAAGAACAGCGACTGCATGGCCACGACGCCCTGCCAGCCATACGGGCTGATGGAGAGGCCCAGGATGCCGTGGGTGATGAGGCCGCGACGGCCGAATAGCTCGATGTAGGCCAGGGACGCCACAAAGGGCGGGGAGATCATGCTGACCATGACCAGCGCGTTCACCACGCGGGCCCATCGGGCGGGCCCGAAGGTGACCACCAGGGCCACCGCCAGGGCAAGGGCGCATGATATGACGCTCGTGAGGACGCCGGCAAACGCGCTGTTGGCAAGCGCTCCCGCGTTGCTCGAAAGGACGTCCGCAACGCTCGCCTCCGCCCCGGGAGCAACGGCCTGGAGCACGAAGGACACAATGGGCCAGCCTATGAAGATGGCGCAGAACGCGGCGAGAAGGGCCAGGAGCCCCGCGTCGGCCGCGCGTCCAAGCGTGCGGCGGCTCAACGGCCCCTCCTCTCTCCGAGAACGTCCAGCATGCGGGAGACGACCATCTCCCAGGATGCGTGCGTGACGTCGAAGGCGGAACGCGGCGCCGCCAGGCAGGCGAGTATGCCGTCGGCCAGGCGCCGCTCGAAGGCGGGAAGGGCCTGCGGGTCGGGGGTGTCCACCGCGAGCATGGCAGGAGGCTCGACCCAGGCCATGGGGTTGCCCGGCAGGAGCGAGCCCATGCCGTCGGGCACGCCGGGAAGGGCCGTCATGAGGACCTTTGCGCCGCAGGCCAGGGCCTCGATGCCCACGAGGGGCAGCCCCTCGTAGAAGGACGGCAGCACAAAGAGGTCGCTCTGGCGATAGGTGCGCACGAGCTCCTCGGTGGAAATGCGGCCGGCCATGCGAACGGGCCAGCGGCAGGAGCTCGCCTTGGCGGCGATGCGCGCGTAGTCCTCGGCCGCGGGGTCGTGTCCGCCAACGAGCACCAGCTCAAGGCCCTTCTCGTCAAGTCCGACGGTTGCAAGGTCCGACGCGGAGATGAGGTCCAGGGCGGCCAGGAGGGACTCGGCCCCCTTCTTGAAGCTCACCTTGCCGACAAAGCAGAGCTGGCCGGGACGACGCTCGACGGCGGGCCCACCCTGGTTGAAGACGTGGGAGTTGTAGCCGGTGCCCGTCACATGGACGCGCGCGGGGTCGACCCCGTAGACGCGAACGACCTCGGCGGCCTGCTCCTGGTGGAGGCAGAAGAGGGCGTCCATGCGGCGAATTGCGCCAATGATGCGCTCGCGCTCCAGGTCATGCATGGCCATCTGTCGCAGGTCCGTGGCGTGGCAGACGGCCGCGACGGGCACGTCGGAGACGCGCTCGCGCACTATGGAGGCCAGAAGGTACAGGTGGTGGCAGATGATGACGTCGGGTTCAAACTCCGCCAGGGCGCGGTCGAGCCGGGCCGCAAAGGCCGACTCGAACTGCCCCACCATCTGGGGTGTGAGGTCACGGTAGCGCGTGGCGGCATAGGGCATCTCGTCCGACATGCCGCACACGTGAAAGGCCAGCTCGGACGTGTTGAAGCGCACCGGGAAGACGAGCGCCTGGGCTGGCAGCGCGTCAGTGGCGTCGCCATCGTCTATGCCGCAGACGACGGCCGTAAGGTGGCCGGCCGCAACCTGGGCCGCGACCGTCTGGGCGAGGAAGGTCCCGCTGCCCGTGCCGTCGGGCTTCTGCGCGCTGACGTTCAGGATCCTCAAGCGTCTCTCTCCTTCCACCGAGCCATGGACTCGTACGCCGAGAAATGCGGGCGATAGCTAATTCTCATCCCTTTGAGTGGAATATGCTAACAAATAGTAAGTCGTTATACTACTCAAAACTCAACCAGAGTACCTGCGGGGAGAATCTCATGGCCAAGAGAACCTACCTGGACAACGCAAGCACCACGTTTCCCAAGCCGTCCTGCGTGGCAGAGGCCGTGTTCAGGTACATGACCGAGGCCGGAACCAACGTGGGACGCGGCGAATACGCGACCGCCTTTGACGTGGAGGACATGGTCTTTGACCTCAGAAGCTCGCTCTGCACGCTCTTTGGCGGCGCGGATCCCTCGGACGTGGTCCTCACGCGCAACGTCACCGAGGCCCTGAATCTCGTGCTCAAGGGCTGGCTCGCTCCCGGGGACCACGTGGTGGTGACGAGCATGGAGCACAACGCGGTCATGCGCCCGCTCACCCAGCTTGCGGCGCGCGGCGTGGCCTTCAGCCGCGCACGGTGCGCACCCGACGGCACGCTTGACGTCGCCGAGCTGGAAAGCCTTATCGGACCCAAGACGCGCCTCGTCGTCATGACCCACGCGAGCAACGTCTGCGGCACCATCCTGCCGGTGGAGGCCGCAGGCGAGGTCTGCCGGACCCACGGCGTGCCCCTGGTGGTGGATGCCGCCCAGACTGCGGGAGTCGTTCCTCTGGACATGCGCGCGTGCGAGGCCTCCGCCGTCTGCTTTACCGGTCACAAGGGCCTTTTGGGCCCGCAGGGGACGGGTGGCTGCGTGCTGGACCCGGACTTTGCGAGCGGCCTTGACGCCCTCGTGGCCGGAGGCACCGGAAGCAGCTCCGACAGCGAGCAGATGCCCACCTTCATGCCTGACCGACTTGAGGCCGGCACCCCCAACCTGCCAGGCCTTGCGGGCCTGGCAGCCTCCCTTGCCTGGCTTGAGCGGAGGGGCATGGACACGGTGCGTGCCCACGAGCAGGACCTCACGCAGCGGCTCATCGACGGGCTCGCCCCGCTTGCCGCAGCAGGACGCGTGCGCCTGGTGGGACAGCCGTCCGCCGAGGGCCGCACGGGCGTGGTGTCAATCCAGACGCCTGGGCACGACTTGGCGCAGGTGGCGCACGGCCTCGACGCCCGCTTTGGCATACAGACCCGCGTGGGCCTCCATTGCGCACCCTCGGCGCACAAGACCCTAGGGACCTTCCCCACCGGCACCATCAGGTTCAGCCTGGGCTGGGCCAACACAGAGGGCGACGTGGACCTTGTCATCGCCGCCCTGAACGACCTTCTCGCCTAGTAAGAGAAGGCCGGCGTATTTAAGTTCTGAGGTTGAGAGGCTCAGCTCAGGCCCTACTCGGAGGCCGCCGCCACAAAGCTCCTCCAGAGGTCCATGTCGGCCTCGGTGGAGTACCAGGTGTACTCGGGGTGCCACTGCACGCCGAGCACGAAGCGCTTGTCGGGGCGCTCGATGCACTCGGGCACGCCATCGTCGGAGTGGGCCGTGAGGACCAGGCCCTCGCCCAGCTCGCCCACACAGCAGTGGTGCGCGGAGTTGACCTGGTAGCCGGTGCGACCGCCGTTGGCGCGCCACAGGAGGCTCCCCTCGTCGACCTCGACGGGGTGCGAGGTGTGGTGCAGGCTGTTTACGTGGTCGTGCACCTCGGCGCCCGGCGTGCGCGGGTAGCTCGGAACGTCCATGCAAAGGGTGCCGCCCAGGGCCACGTTCAGCGCCTGGGTGCCGCGGCAGATGGTGAAGAGGGGCTTGTCCACCTCGACGGCGTAGCGAAGAAGCGGCAGCTCGAAGGTGTCTCGCGCGGGGCAGAAGGTGCAGCCCTCGTAGTCCTTCTCGTCACCCCAGCACGTCGGGTGCACGTCGGGGCCGCCCGGAATGCAGATGCCGTCGGCAAGCTCAACGTACTCGTGCATGAGCTCCTCGGCCTCCATGAGGTCGTTGGGGAGGTTCATCATGAGGGGAAGGCCGCCCGCGGCAAAGATGGCGTCAACGTAGCACTTGGTGGTGGCCTCGTTGGGGCTCAGCTGCTCGTCACGGTAGATGCGGCCGGGCTCGAAGCGCGGGGCGACCAGGATGAGCGGGCGAGAAGTGCGGCGGGACATGAAGCGACCTTTCCTTTGACGAGGTTAGTTATGAGTTGAAGACTGGCGCATCTGGGACGAGCGGTCCCTAGTGACCCTTGATGGAGTTCAGGAAGTCGCGGGCGCGCTCGGACTTGGGGTTGTCGAAGAACTCGTCGGGGGTGCCCGTCTCCACGATCTGGCCGTCGGCCATGAAGATGACGCGATCAGCCACGCGGCGGGCGAAGTTCATCTCGTGGGTGACCACGATCATGGTCATGCCCTCGCGGGCGAGCTTGACCATGACGTCCAGGACCTCGTTGATCATCTCGGGGTCAAGGGCGCTCGTGGGCTCGTCGAAGAGCATGGCCTTGGGGTGCATGGCAAGCGAGCGGGCGATGGCCACGCGCTGCTGCTGGCCGCCGGAGAGCTGGGCAGGCACCTTGTTTGCCTGCTCGGCCACGCCCACGCGGGCCAGGAGGTCCATGGCGACCTTCTCGGCCTCCTCCTTCTTCATGCCCAAGACCTGGATGGGGCCGAGGGTCACGTTCTCGAGGATGGTCATGTGCGCGAAGAGGTTGAAGCTCTGGAAGACCATGCCGAGCTCGGCGCGCATCTGCGTGAGCTCACGGCCCTCCTGCGGCAGTGGCTTGCCCTCGATGAGAATCTCGCCGGAGTCGATGGTCTCCAGGCGGTTGATCGTGCGACACATGGTGGACTTGCCGGAGCCGGACGGGCCAATGACCACGAGCACCTCGCCGCGGTCGACCTCGAGGTTGATGTCCCTCAGGACGTGAAGGTCGCCAAAGTGCTTCTCCACGTGGCGGAGCTCGATGATGGGCTCTTTGCCCTGGTTGTTCTGGGTCATGTCTCTCCTATCCAAGTGGGTGGGCTAGCGGATGATCTTGACGCCCATGCGGTGCGAGACGTACACGGAAGCCTTGTTGATGAGGTAGTTGATGAGGATGTAGATGACGGCCACCACGAGGTAGGTGGAGACGAGCGCATCGTAGTTGGTACGCAGGACCTGGGCGTTCTGCATGAGGTCGGGGAAGGTGACCACATAGGCGAGCGCCGTGTCCTTGACCACAACGACCAGCTGGCTGATCAGCGATGGGATGACGAAGCGGATGGCCTGCGGCAGGACGATCTTGGTCTTGACCTTCCAGCGCGAGAGTCCGATGGACAGGCCCGCCTCGGTCTGGCCACGCGGCACGGCGTTGACGCCGGCGCGGAAGACCTCGGCGAGGACGCCGGAGGCGGCGAGCGAGATGGGGATGGTGAGCATCCAGAAGGAGTCCATCTTGAGCCCCAGGCTCGGCACCACGAAGAAGAAGCCGTAGATGAACAGCAGGCTCGGGACGCCGCGGAAGAAGTTGGTGAGGATGGCGCAGAGGACCGAGAGGGGCCTCACGTGGCTGATGCGCCCCAGCATGAGGAGCATGCCCAGCACGAGCGAGATGACGCCCGCGGTGAGGGCCACCTGGAAGGTGCCCACCAGGCCGCGGCCGAGGTAGATCCACGTGGTCCTCCAGCTGAAGAGCTCCCAGTACCTGGAGGAGAGCTGCCCCGTCACCCAGAAGCGGTACACCACAAAGACGAGAAGGGCCACCACGGCGGCAAGCGAGACCACGGTGCCCGCGACCATCTTGCGACGGGTCTTGGGACCGGGCGCCTCGTAGAGGGCGTCGCGCATGGTCATTGCTGACTGAGTCTTGGCCATTAGCGCATCACCCTGACCTTCTGATCGATCTTGTTGCCCACAAAGCCGGCGACAAGGGCGGTGCCGATGTAGCCGCACGCGGAGAGCGCGAAGGTGACCACGCCGGCGGACTCGCGCGTGTTTATGTAGGAGACCAGGCCGGTGAGCTCCTGCGGGGTCATGGGCACCTGGGAGCCCAGGGCCGTGGTGAGCATGACGGCGATGAAGAGGTTGGTCATGGGCAGCACCGTGGAGCGCAGCGCCTGCGGGATGACCACGTGGCGCAGGATCTGCGTGAAGGAGAGGCCGATGGAGCGCGCGGCCTCGATCTGCCCCACGCCGATGGTGTTGATGCCCGTCATGAAGTTCTCGGACCCGAAGGACGCGCCCAGGAGCACCGTGCAGAGCACGACGCTGGGCTCGTAGTCAAGCACGAGCTTGAGGTGCGGCAGCGCGTACACCACGATGAGGATGAGCACCGCGCCGGGGATGTTGCGGAACACCTGCACGTAGAAGTCGCCGAAGACGCGCAGCGGCTTGAACGGGCAGACGCGCAGCACCGTGATAAGGATCGAGAGCGCCATGACGAGCACGAACGAGACGGCCGTGATGCGCCAGGTGGTGAGAAGGGCCGTGAGGTAGTTGGGCCCGTAGGTTGAGAGAAGCTCTGAGAGCCCCATCGTTCCTCCTTACATGCGAGGGGCCTTCCGTCTTTCGCTTGGGACGGAAGGCCCCGAATGGCAGGCCCAGGCCTGCCTCATCTTTGGTTATATTCCCAAAGAATCAGATGCTAGGCACCGATCGCGGGAGGCTCGGGAACCGTGGAGACGCCCGTGCGGTCCGCGATGCAGACCTTGTAGAAGTCGGCCCACTTGCCGTCCTTCTCGAACTTCTCGAGGAAGGCGTTGACGAACTCGACGCCGTCGGAGCCGAGCTTGAGACCGATGCCATACTTGTCCTCGGGACCGAAGGCGTCGCCGGCGATGCGGTACTTGCCGGGGTTCTTGACGACGTTGCCCATGTGGAGGGTCATGTCGACGACGTAGGCGTCGACGCGGCCCTGCTCGAGGGCGGCGCGGCACTCGTCGTCCTTGGAGAACTCCTGGAGCTCGGCCTCGGGAGCGAACTCCTCAACGACCTGCGGGCCCGTGGAGCCGGACTGGACGGCGACCTTCTTGCCCTTGAGGTCATCGAGGCCGTTGATGTCCTGGTTGCCGGCGGCGACGAGGATGCCCTGCTGGGTGGTGAAGTACGGGCCGGCGAAGGAGATGACCTCCTTGCGCTTCTCGTTGATGGAATAGGTGGCAAAGACGGCGTCAACGTTGTCGTTCTGCAGGACCGACTCGCGGGTGTCGGAGGTCATCTGGGTGTAGTCGTACTTGGTCTCGTCGCCCAGGATGTAGCGGATGAGGCTCAGGTAGATGGCGGCGTCAAAGCCGTAGACCTTGCCCGTGGTCTCGTCAAGCTGGGAGAAGAGCACAGAGGTGCGGGTGGAGCCCAGGCGGAAGGTGCCGGCCTCCTTGATGGCCTTGGCCCAGGCGTTGGCCTCGATAGTGGCGTCGTCGGCGGGCTCGACGGTGGCAACGAGCTTGTCGAAGGCGTTCTTATCGATGTCGGTGCTGGAGGTCTGGGCGGTGTTGGAGCCGCCGTTGGAGGCGGGCTCGGAGGGGCCATCGGAGCAGCCGGCCAGGGTGGCCAGCGCGGCGGCGCCGAACATGCCGGCGCCGAGGCCCAGGGCCTGGCGGCGGTCAAGCATGAGGTTCTTCTTGTTCATGGGTGTTCCTCCCTGGTCTTGTCCCCTGACACAAAGCTGGTCGGGACGTTTGGCTGTACTTTACCCAACTGCACCGAGGCCTAATTCCCACCCAGTGGGTACGTAATTAAACGTTCACGGTGGGAGGGGCGGTCCGGCAGGAATAAGAAGGCCCCCGCGTCGAGAAGAGCGCGGGGGCCGTGGAGTCGCGCTTGGGGCAAGCCTTACTTGCCGAGAAGCTCCTTGACGTCCAGGGCGATCATGTACTCCTCGTTGGTGGGAACGACGAGCACCTTGACCTTGGAGTCGGGCGCGGAGATGACGCGCGGGTCGTCGGAGCGAATGGCGTTGAGCTCCGGGTCGATCTTGACGCCGAGCCAGGCGAGACGGTCGGCGACGCCCTGGCGCATGGTGGCGGAGTTCTCGCCGATGCCGGCGGTGAAGGCCATGGTGTCGACGCCCTCCATGGAGCTGATCATCTCGGCGGTCAGCTGGGCGGTGCGGTAGTAGAACATCTCGAGGGCCATCTGGCAGTGCTCGTCGCCGTTGTTGGCGGCCTCCTCGATGTCGCGGGAGTCGGAGGACACGCCGGAGACGGCCAGCATGCCGGACTGCTTGTTCATCATGGTGTCGATCTGGTCGATGGTGTAGCCGCCCTCGCGGGAGAGGAAGAACACGGTGGCCGGGTCGACGGTGCCACAGCGGGTGCCCATGATCAGGCCGTCGAGCGGGGTGAGGCCCATGGTGGTGTCCATGCACTTGCCGTCCTCGATAGCGCACAGGGAGGCGCCGGAGCCCAGGTGCAGGGAGACGAGCTTGTGGACGTCGCCGTTCAGGAACTCGTTGGTCTGACGCCAGATGAAGCGGTGGGAGGTGCCGTGGGCGCCGTACTTGCGGACGTGAAGCTTCTCCACGACGTCGCGCGGCAGGGCGTAGCGCCAGGCGTGCTCGGGCATGTTGTAGTGGAACGCGGTGTCAGGGACGATGACGTTGCCCAGCTCGGGGAACATGTCGCGGCAGATCTCGATGACGTCGGCCTCGGCGTAGTTGTGGAGGGGAGCAAGCGGGGCGACCTCGCGGACCCAGCCGAGGGTCTCGTCGGTGACGACGGCGGACTCGGGGAAGTACCAGCCGCCCTGGACCACGCGGTGGCCGATGCCGTCGACGGGGGCGTCCACGGTCTTCAGAATCTCGAAGACGTGCTTGATGGCCGTCTTGTGGTCAGGCAGAGCGACCTCGAGCTTCTGCTTGCCGGAGCCGTTCTCCTCATGGCCGATGAAGGAGCCGTCGATGCCGATGCGCTCGCAGTTGCCCTTGGCGTAGACCTCGCGGGTGTCCACGTTGAGCAGCTGGTACTTCAGCGACGAGCTGCCGGCATTGATGACTAGGACGTTCATTGCTCTCCTCTCGTATGAGGAATCGATTCCTCATGAACATGCACACGTTTAATAAGGATAGCCCCTTGCGGGGCTATCACAGGACCTTCACTTGGGTGCAGGCGCTACTCGGCGTCGGCGAAGACGACGTCCTCGAGGATGCGGGCGGCGTTCTCGATGCACTGGGGACAGTTGCACAGGACCGTGCCCGTCTGAACGCCCTTGAGGTCGGCGCAGCGCGTGGCGCCCGAGACCTCGTCAAAGCGGCGCACGATCTCTCGGGAGACCTTGTAGGTTGCAGCCTTGCTCGTGGGGGCGTCGAGGTCGGCGCAGCTGTTGGCCAGGCCGCAGATGACGCAGGCGCCGGAGAGCGCGCCGCAGGTGCCCTGCATGCCGCCCATGCCCAGGCCCAGGCCCTCGGTGGCCGCGAACATGGTCTTCTCGTCGGCGCCGACGAGGTCGGCGTAAGTGCAGGCTATGGCCTGAGCGCAGTTGAAGCCGCGGGCGTGGCGTGCCGCGCAGTCAGAGACCCTGGACTCCATGGCTAGGCCTCCTTGGGGAGAAGCCCCTCGCCGAGGGGGGCGCCGCCGAGGACGTGCATGTGCAGGTGCATGACGGTCTGGCCGGCTGCGGCGCCGGTGTTCATGATGCAGCGGAAGCCGGAATCCTTGACGCCCTCGGAGGTGGCGACGGCTTCGGCGGCGTCGGCCATGGACTTCAAGACCGGGGCGGGCACGCCGTCCACGATGTTGGCGTAGTGGGCCTTGGGAACCACAAGCACGTGTGTGGGCGCCTGGGGGTTGAGGTCGCGGAATGCCACGACGTTGTCGTCCTCAAAGAGGAAGTCGGTCGGGATCTCCCCGTTGGCGATCTTGCAGAAGATGCAGTCAGACATGGGTTTCTCTCCTTGTTGCGTGGCGGGACGCGCGGCCCGTCCGGCCGCGACTAGCCCTGATTCTAGTCGTCCAGGTAGGCCGTGGAGGGGGCGGAGGCGGTATCGGTGGTGACGGCGGTCTCCCCCGCCTCGTCGAGAAGGACGCGGACCTTCTGCTCCGCGTCGGACAGGCGCTCCCTCAGGCTGCGCAGCAGCTCGACGCCACGGCTGTAGCGCTCGAGGGACTCCTCGAGCTCGAGGTCACCCGCCTCGAGCGAGCGCACGATCTGCTCGAGCTCGATGGAGGCCTCCTTGAACGTCATGTCCTCGATGCTCCTCTGGTCTGCCATGGTGTTCTCCTCTCGTTGCTTGTGTTTGGGGACGTGGCGAGCGCCACGGTTAGGGTTGCGTGCTGACGACCTGCGCCTTGAGGGCGCCTGCGCCCAGGCGTACGCCGATGGTCTGTCCCGGCGCGGCCTCGGAGGCGTCCTTGATGACGTGGCCGGCCTCGTCGGTAGCTATCGCGTAGCCGCGCGAGAGGACCTTGAGCGGGCTCAGCGCTTCGAGCGTGCCGGCAAGGCGGCCCAGCTCGGCCTCGGCGGGACGCAGCATGCGCGGCGCCAGGTCGCCAAGCCGCCCCTGCTGGGCGGCAAGCTCGTCTGCCTTGCGGGCGAGGCTTCTGGGGATGGCGTCGTGCAGGCGCTCCTCGGTCTGCGCGAGGTCGGCCGCACGGGACTCCAGGGGCGCCATGGGGTCCTGGAGGCACCTGCGGGCGCCCAGACCCTCCACCTGCACCTCCAGGCGAGAAAGGCGCGAGCCCATGGCGTTGGTCGCCAGGCGCGAGAGGGACTCGACCGAGGCGACGCGGGTCTCAAGCAGGGCGGACATGGAGCGCCCAAGGCGCACGCGCCTTTGGTTCATCTGGCGCTCCACCTCGTCGATCGCGGGCGCCACGGACTCGGCCGCCGCGGTGGGCGTCGAGCAGCGGCGGTCGGCCACCATGTCGGCGATGGTGACGTCGGGCTCATGTCCCACGCCCGTCACCACGGGCACGGGGCATGCCGCGATGGCACGCGCGACTTGCTCGTCATTGAAGCACATGAGGTCCTCGAGGGAGCCGCCGCCACGCACCAGCAGGATGGCGTCGGGCCTTGAGGCCGCGGCCACCTCCAGCGCGCGGACGATGGAGGCCGGGGCCTGCTGACCCTGGACGCTCGCCCCCGCGACATCGATGAGCACGAGCGGGTTTCTTCTGGCCAGCGTGCGCTTGACGTCCTCGATGACGGAGCCGGAAAGCGAGGTCACCACGCAGACGCGCGAGCAGAACGCAGGGATGGGGCGCTTGCGGCGGTCGTCCATGAGGCCCTCGGTCTGGAGGCGCCGCGCGAGCTCGGCGATGCGCTGGCGAAGCAGGCCCTCGCCAGAGGCCTCCACGCGGCTTGCCACAAAGGACATGCGGCCCGAGCCCTTGTAGATGTCGAACTTGCCCGTGAGCTGGACCTCGAGGCCGTCGCGCAGCTCGAAGCCGAGCTTCTGGTGCGTGCCGCGCCAGACGATGACCGACATGGAGGCGCCGGAGTCCTTGACCTCGAAGTAGCAGTGGCCGCTGCGCGCGTTGGGGCCGCGGAAGCCCGAGACCTCGCCCACCACGGTCATGGACGGCCAGCGGGAGACCTGCCCCTTGGCAAGCTCGACCGCATCGGAGACAGAGAGCGTCACGTCCTCGGCCATCCTAGCGCTCCTCCCTTCCGGCATAGCGCTGCAGCAGGTAGACGAGCTGGATCACCGAGACGAGCGCAGAGGCCACGTAGGTGAGCGCAGCGGCTACGAGCACCTGTCGGGCGCCCCTCTGATCAAGGCCCGCGCCGCGGTCGCGCAGATAGGCCACGGCGCGTCGGGATGCGTCAATCTCCACAGGCAGCGTCACCAGAGAGAATGCGACGGTGGCCGCGTAGAGCACGACGGCCGCCCTGACAAGGCCGAACGCGTTCAGGAAGACGCCGGCGAGAAGAACGATGGTCCAGAGGCTCTCGGCGGCGTTGACAACGGGAACCAGGGCCGTGCGGACACGGTACATGAGAAAGCCCTTCTGGCGCTGGACGGCGTGGCCCGCCTCGTGGCAGGCGACGGCGACCGAGGCCACCGACGAGCCGCCGAAGTTGGCGTTGGAGAGGTGGAGCTTCTCGTCGCGCGGGTCAAAGTAGTCGGTGAGCTCGCCGCCGACGCGGGTGATGCCCACGTTGGAGGCGCCGCCCTCGTCGAGCATGCGGCGCGCGACCTCGGCGCCGGTGCCGGGGATGGAGGCGCTGACGTTTGACCACTTGCGGTATGTGGACTTGATGAAGGCCTGCGCGAGGCCTCCCAGGATGAGGGACGCCAGAACCACGGCATAGTAGCCGAGGTCAGCGCCGTAGTAGTAGCCGTAGTAGGGCATGCGATGCTCCAATCTAGGTGACAGCACGTTCTCTTATACCCCAAGGGCCGGACGCAAACGAGGGGCGGCAGGGACCTCTCCCCGCCACCCCTCGCAAGTGCGTGAGCCAGGCGTGTGCCGAGCGCGCTAGAGCATCTCGATGCGGCCGTCCTTGACCGTGAGGCCCACCTCGCCGTCGAGCAGGCGCGCGAGCGTGGAGCCGGCGAGCTCCCAGCGCCAGGAGGAGGCAAGTCGCGAGGACTTGCGGCTGGTCACGAAGTCCTGCAGGTCGTCCCTGGTGGCGATGAGCTGCGTGGCGACGCCGCTCTTCTCGGAGATGACGCGCAGCATGGCGTACATGAGGTCGATGACGCTCTCGGTCTCGGCGGAGGGGCGCACGTGGCGCTGGACCTGCGGGCAGTCTGCGGCCGGGCAGGCCACGCCGCGCGAGACGGCGGCCACGAGCTCCTCGGCGTCCCGCGGCGAGAGCTGCTCGGTGCCGCGGATGCGGCGCAGGCGGGCGGCGTCGCGGGGCACCCGCTTGCAGACCTCGACTATAACCTCGTCGGAGAGCACCCACTTGCGGGGTACGTCGCGCAAGGCGGCCAGCCGCTCTCGCCAGGCGCAGGCTTCGCGGGCGATGGCCAGCTGGCGGCGGGTGAGCGAGCCGGAGCGCTTGAGGCGCAGGTAGGCCTCCTCAGGGGCGCGCGTCACATGGGTGGGGTCGGTCAGGGCCTCCATCTCGGGGGTCACCCAGGCAAGGCGGTCACACTCGATGAGCTCGCAGACCATGCGCTCGTAGATACCGGGCAGGTAGCGGACGTCGTCCTCGGCATAGGTGAGCTGCTCGGGGTCGAGCGGGCGGCGAGACCAGTCCGTCAGGGACTCGGCCTTGGCCAGGTGCACGTCGCAGTAGGACTCCACAAGCGAGCCGTAGCTGATCTGCTGGCGCAGGCCCAGGAAGGCGGCGGCCAGCTGCGTGTCAAAGACCGAGCGGCAGGTACAGCCCATGCCCGACTGGATGACCTCGAGGTCCTGGGTGCAGGCGTGGAAGACCTTGGTGACCTCGGGGTCCTCGAAGATCTTGGCCAGAGGAGACAGGTCGCGCACGAGGATGGGGTCGATGGCGGCGATCTTCTCGCCGGCCCTCACCTGGACGAGGCATAGCCTGGGGTAGTAGGTCTTCTCGCGGAGAAACTCGGTGTCGACGGCGATGACGCGCTCGCCGGCGGCCTCGCGGCAGAAGTCTTCCAGCTCGCCTTGGGTTGCTATGTACACGTGGTCTCGATTCAGGACGCGGAGTTTGGGTACCATCAGGTGGTGCGCGGCCGCGACGCGGCCCGCCAAGCGCATTATCTTAGCCGCAACCACCTGCGACGCAAACCTGGGGAGCAAACCGTGCGCACGCTCATCATCCATAATCCAAAATCGGGTTTTGGCTCCGATGCCATCTACCAGTTCCAGCGCTCGCTCGTGCGTCCGGGGGACGAGTGCGTCTTCCGCCTGCTTGACGACGGCTTCGATCCGGCAGAGGCCGTGCGCGGGGCCGAGGGCTTTGACGTGGTCGTGGCCTCAGGCGGCGACGGCACGGTGAGCGCCATCATGCACGAGCTGGCCGGCACCGGCGTGCCCGTCTGCGCATTCCCCTCCGGGACGGCCAACCTCTTCAACGCAAACTTGGGCAACACCCCCGAGCCCCAGTCGCTCGCGCGCGCCTGCCGCATGGGCCGCGTGGCCGACATCGACCTGGGCTCGCTCAGCTGGGTGGACGTTGACGGCGGGCGGCACGAGCGCGGCTTTGCCCTCATGAGCGGCACCGGCTACGACGCCCAGCTCATGCAGGCCGCCCTTCCCAACAAGGCGCTCATGGGCGAGGCCGCCTACTACGCCGCGGCCCTTGCCAACCCGCGTCCGGACGTGGTGGGATTCCGCGTCACCGTGGACGGCCAGACCTACGAGCGCGAGGGCATCATGTGCCTGGTGGCCAACACCGCCATGATCCAGGGGGACGTACAGATCGTGCCCGACTGCCGCATGGACGACGGCCAGCTCAACGTCATCGTGGTCGAGGTGGGCAGCGTGGCCCAGCTTGCGGGTCCGGTGCTGTTTGCCGTTCTCGACCGCGAGGGAAACAAGATCGGACGCCCCCACATAGAGAGCTTCCACGGCAAAGACATCGTGGTCGAGACCTCGAAGCCCGTGCCCATCGAGGTGGACGGCGACTCCGAACCCGCGCCGGTCACACGCTACGAGGCGCACGCCCTGCCTGGCATCGCACGCGTGGTGGTGGACTCCATGAGCCCCTACGGCCAGCGCTGCGACCAGTCCTCCCGCTTCGGCGGCACCGACGACGTGGCCTTCCCCAACTAACCAGCCGCAAAAACCGCCGCTTGCATGCAGAAGTGGTCGCCGGGCGTCGTCCCGGCGGCAACATTCGCATGCAAGCGGCGACGAGAAGGGCCTAGGCCAGGTCAGCGGGGAAGGTCACGCCGAGCTGGCAGCGGGCTTCGTCCATGACATGGGCGGTGTCGAGCGTGACCTGGCGGAAGCGGGCGACCATCTGCCCTGCGCCCTTCTCGCCGAGGACGCAGGAGACGAAGTCGAAGATCTCGCAGGCCATGTCGTTGGCGGGGCACTCCGGCACGTCGACGGCGCGGCCGGAGCGAGCCTCCTGGCGAAACACCATGCCCTTGTCCACGTGGTCAAAGACGCGCAGGTTCTCAGGCGCCTCCACGTGGTCCCAGACGAGCGTGGCGTCCTCGCCCTGCACCTGGCAACCCAGCAGGTCGTCGGAGAGCTTGCCGTAGGTGAGGCCCACCGCAAGGTCCTCGTAGCCCAAAGAGATACTCCCGGCCAGGTCGATGACATTGAACGGGTCATCCTCCGTGGTGCCGGGCACGCGCGTGGTGACGCCGCATGCGCTCACGCGCTCGGGGCGCCCGAAGAGCGCCACCGCGGGCGCCACGGTGTAGACGCCCATGTCGCAGAGGGCCCCAGCGGCCATGCGCGGGTCAAAGATGTTGAGGCGCTCGCCGGCTCGCAGGCGCTTGATGCGGCTCGTCACCTTGGAAAAGGACATCTGCGTCAGGCGGACCTGCCCCAGGCCCGCCACCTCGCGCTCGATGGCGGCAAAGCCAGGCGTGTGGAGGTTGCGCATGGCCTCCATGGCCACGACCCCCGCCTCCTCGGCCGCCGAGAAGAGCTCCTCCGCCTCGCGCTCGTTGGCGCCCAGGGACTTCTCCACCAGCACGTGCTTGCCGCCCGCCACGAGCGCCATGGCCTGGCTGGCGTGCAGCGCGTTGGGGCTCGCAACATAGACTGCGTCCACCTCGGAGCAGGCGGCAAGCTCCTCCAGGGAGTCCAAGGCCAGCGCCGCGCCGTGGGCGTCGGCAAACTCGCGGGCCTTCCGGGCGCTGCGCGAGTAGCAGGCCGCAAGGCTCGCTCGGCCCTCCCGCGCCAGGGCGTCCAGGAAGCGCTCGCAGATCATGCTCGTGCCGATGGTCGCAAACCTCACCGTGCCCATGAGTCCCCCAATGGTTGTAATTGGCTGTTGTCATGATTCTAACGGGCATCCGAGACCGGCAAGCTGATAAGGTCATAGGTTGAATACAAGGAGGTCACATGTACTCATTTGACGGACGCGTTCGCTACAGCGAGTGCGACGAGGACGGGCGCCTGAGCCTCGTCTCCATGATGAACTACCTGCAGGACTGCTCCACCTTTCACTCCGAGGAGCTCAACATGGGCGTGGGGTGGCTCGGCGAGCAGGGCCTGGGATGGATCTTGGCCAGCTGGCTCATCGAGCTCGACCAGCTCCCCCGTTTTGGCGAGAAGATCCGCACGAGCACCTGGTGCTACGGCATCAAGGGCCTCCACGCCCAGCGCTGCTTCTCCATTGAGGACGCCTCTGGACAACCCGTGGTGCGTGCGGACTCGCAGTGGTTCCTCTTTGACCGCAACGCCGGCAAGGTCTGCCGCATCCCGGAGTCCCAGCACTGCTACCTCACCGACGAGCCGCGCGCGGACCTGCCTCCCATGGAGCGCAAGCTCAAGCTGGAGGGAGAGGGCGTGAAGGCCTCCCCCATCCTGGTGACCAAGCAGCACCTGGACACCAACCGCCACGTCAACAACGCCCAGTACGTCATGTTTGCCCTCGACGCTCTGGCCGAGCTCGGGCACGCCCTTGACGTGCGCCGCATTACCGTCCAGTACCGCACCATGGCCTGGCTCGGCGACAAGGTCTTCCCGCGCGTCTACCCCTGCGAGGGCGGATACGCCGTCGAGCTCACCGACGGCGCCGACGTCACCTACGCCATCGTAAAGCTACAGGAGGCGCAGGCATGAGGACCGTCCACGTGGCCGCCGCCATCATCAAGTCCGACCGAGGGCTTCTCGCCTGCAGGAGGGCCGACGCAAACGGCGCCGACGACGGCTGGGAGTTTCCCGGCGGCAAGGTAGAGCGGGGCGAGTCCGCCGAGGACGCCTGCCGCCGTGAGGTTGCCGAGGAGCTGGCCTGCAGGCTGCAGCTCGTCTGGCCCTACGACACCGTGGAGGCGGACTTACCGGACTTCCACCTGGTCATGGACTGCTTTGCCTGCACGCTTGCCCCAGGACAGGACCCCAAGGCGACGCCGGGCGTTCACTCGGAGCTTCGCTGGGTTGACCGCGACGCGCTGGCCGACGTCGCCTGGCTGCCCGCCGACCGAGCGCTTGCCCAGAGCCTGGGCATGAACTGGGACGCCGCCTTTGGAGCGGAGTTCCTCTAGGGCGCAGGCGCCACGCAACTGCACACAGCAGCCGGAATAGACCAAGGGAGAACCGCATGAGCAAGGCAGACAAGATCTTTGTCTCCATGTGCGAGGACATCATCGACAACGGAACCACCACCGAGGGCCAGAAGGTCCGCCCGCACTGGGAGGACGGCAGCGCCGCCTACACCATCAAGCAGTTTGGCGTCTGCAACCGCTATGACCTGCGCGAGGAGTTCCCGGCCCTCACGCTTCGCCGCACGGCGCTGAAGTCGGCCATGGACGAGGTGCTCTGGATCTATCAGAGGAAGTCCAACAACATCCACGACCTCAAGAGCCACATCTGGGACGAGTGGGCCGACGAGAATGGATCTATCGGCAAGGCCTACGGCTACCAGATCGGCGTGAAGTCCCACTACCCCCAGGGCGACTTCGACCAGATGGACAAGGTCCTCTACGACCTGCGCGAGACGCCCTTCTCGCGCCGCATCATGACCAACACCTACGTGTTCAGCGACCTCTCCGAGATGAACCTCTACCCCTGCGCCTACTCAGTGACCTACAACGTCACGCAGCGTGCGGGAGACGAGCGCCCCACCCTCAACATGGTGCTCAACCAGAGGAGCCAGGACGTGCTGGCGGCCAACAACTGGAACGTCTGCCAGTACGCCATCCTGCTCATGATGGTGGCGCAGACCGTGGGCATGGTGCCCGGCCAGCTCGTCCACATGATCGCCGACGCCCACATCTACGACCGTCACGTGGACATCATCCGCGAGCTCATCGGCCGCCCGCAGTACGCCGCGCCACGCGTGAGCCTCAACCCCGAGGTCACCGACTTCTACGCCTTCACCACCGACGACCTTCTGGTTGAGGGCTACGAGCACGGCCCGCAGGTCAGAAACATCCCCATCGCCGTCTAGGAGGCCGCATGAACGCCATCGTTTCCGTCACGTCAGACTGGGCCATCGGCAAAGACGGCGGCCTCCTGGTGCCCAACCGCGCCGACATGCGCCGCTTTGTTCAGCTCACCCGCGGCTGCACCGTGGTGATGGGGAGAAAGACGCTTGAGAGCTTCCCGGGAGGCCCTCTCAAGGGTCGCCGCAACGTGGTCATCTCCCGCCAGGAGGGCTACGCGCCGGAGGGCGTCGAGGTCTTCCACACGCCCGAGGCCGCACTGGAGGCCGTCGCGGGCGACGAGTCCGTCTGGCTCATCGGAGGGGCCTCGGTCTACCAGGCTCTTCTCGGCAACTGTGAGCGCGCATACGTCACCGTGAACGAGTACACGTGCGAAGCGGACTCGTGGTTTCCCAACCTTGACGAGGACCGAGCCTGGGAGATTGAGTCCCGCGAGGACGCAGGCGTCACCGAGGAGGGCGTGCCCTTCTCGTTTGTGACGTATCGCCGCAGGTAGAAGGCCGCAGCAGGGGCTACTCGGCCTGAGCGGCGGACATGCCGCCGACGACGTCCGACCCGCCGTAGAGGGCGCTGAAGAACTCAGGCGTGCCGTTCACGGACCAGTTGCCGTCCTCGCCCTTGGCAAGCGAGACGGCCACCGTGGTGGTGACGGGGCTCTCGTTGGCGTCCAGCCGCGCGTAGAGGAATTCCACGAGCTTGTCCACGAGCGCCTGGCGGCCGGAATCGGCGTAGGCCTGCTGGGCCTCCTCGGTCTTCGCCCAGGCCGCATAGTCTGAGGCGGCGGCGTCCGCGGCGGCGGAAAGGCTCTGGTTGGTCACGGTGACGCTCACGCTGGCCGCATCACCATCGACCGTGGCCTCCCCCACCTCGTACGAGTAGTTCTTGAAGCAGTGCTCGTGGTACTCGTAGTCGCGCACGCCGTAGGCCGCAAGCTGCGTCATGGTGGCGTCGTCACCGTAGGTGGGCTCGACGGCGTCCTTGTCCCTCTTAGCGTCCGCGTCGGCGGCCTCGGCCACCACGTAGGACTCCATGGTTTTCGTCACGAGGTCCGTGACCTTGTCCTTGTCGGACTTGCAGCCCGTGGCCCCCAGTAGGGCGAGTGTACAGGCGAGAAGGGCGCAGACGGCCGGGACGAGGCGCTTGGTGTGCATGGGGATGACTCCAGACTTCGATTCTTGACCTCACGAGCTTAGCGCAAACGCAAAAGGGGCGGGCGAGCCAATCCAGGCTCGCCCGCCCCTTGCATGTTGCGACAAGGCCGGAGGCAAAGCCGCCAGGCCACAGGTGCCTACTCGTAGTCGTTGGCGACGTCGATCCAGCTCTTGAGGAACTCCTCGCTCTCCTTGCGGTTGCGGGAGAGCTCGGCGGCGGCGACCACGGGCACCCAGTAGTGGATCTTCTGCTTGGGCACGTCGGCCTTCTTGGAGTAGAGATCCAGGTAGGCCTCGGCCTTCTCGGGGAACTCCACGTTGAACAGGATGTAGGTCATGGCGGCGTCGGCCTCAGGCAGGCCCTGAGTGACGTGCGCCCAGTCGCACACGTACAGCTCGCCGTCCTCCCCCAGGATGACGTTGGAGGGGGTGAAGTCTCCGTGGCAGACGGACTTGCCGGCTGCCATGCGGTCGGCACGCATCTGCAGGTCGTAGCGGACGGAGGGGTCAAGCTCCTTCACGCGGCCGATCATGGACGCGATCTTCTCCCTCTGCGTGGAGAGAAGGGCGGGCGCGGGGGTGTTCTGGACAGCGACCTGTAGGTCCACGAACTTCTCCAGCAGGGCGTCAAAGTCAGCGCCCTCCTCATCCATGAGCTCGGCCAGGGTCTTGCCGGGGACGTACTCGGTGGCCAGGGCCCAGGAGCCGTCGGCGACCTGGGAGACCTCCAGCACGTGGGGGTGCTTGATGGGCGTCTCGGCAACGCGGGCGACGTTGAGCGCCTCGTTGAAGACGTCGCCGGCGGGCTTGGTGCCGTTGAACACCTTGACCACGCGGCTGCCATCCTGATAGACGACCTTGTTCTTGCGTGCGACGAGCTCGACCTTCTTATCAGACAGTTCCATGGTGCTGCCTCCTTTGTGGCAACGTGCTTAGAACCATTACGAGCGAGCATGCAAAGCAAAGAGAGAAGGGGGCGGGACGTGCCCGCCCCCTCAGGGAGAAACGCGAGAGGGACTAGTCCTCGTAGGAGCTGGCCTCGCGGCCGTAGTAGGCGTCGAGGTAGAGGCTCTTGATCTCGGACACCAGCGGGTAGCGCGGGTTGGCGCCGGTGCACTGGTCGTTGAAGGCGTTCTCGGACATCTCGTCGAGGGTGTCCAGGAAGTACTTCTCGTCGACGCCGAACTCGGCGATGGTCTTGTGGACGCCGACGTGCTCCTTGAGCTCCTCGATCTTGGCGACGAACTTCTCGAAGACCTCGGCGTCGTCCTTGCCGGTCACGCCGCAGAAGCGGGCGGCCTCGGCGTAGCGGTGCAGGGTCTTGGGGTGGTCGTACTGCGGGAAGGTGCCCATCTTGGTCGGGCGCTCGGCGGCGTTGTAGCGCATGACGCGGGTGAGGATGACCGCGTTGGCCCAGCCGTGCGGGATGTGGTGGTAGGCACCGAGCTTGTGAGCCATGGAGTGGTTGACGCCCAGGAAGGCGTTGGCGAAGGCGATGCCCGCCATGCAGGAGGCGTTGGCCATGTGGTCGCGGGCCTCGACGTCGTTGGGGTTGTCGTAGGCACGCGGCAGGTACTCAAAGACGAGCTTCATGGCACGCAGGGCCAGGCCGTCGGTGTAGTCGGAGGCCATGACGGAGACGTAGGCCTCGAGGGCGTGGGTGAGCACGTCGACGCCGGAGGCGGAGGTCAGGCCCTTGGGCTGGGTCATCATGTTGTCGGTGTCGACGATGGCCATGTTGGGCATGAGCTCGTAGTCGGCCAGCGGCCACTTGGTGCCGGTCTCGGCGTCGGTGATGATGGAGAACGGCGTCACCTCGGAGCCGGTGCCGGAGGAGGTGGGGATAGCCACGAAGAAGGCCTTGGTGCCGCTCTTGGGGTACTTGTAGACGCGCTTGCGGATGTCCATGAAGTCCATGGCCATGTCCTCGAAGCGCTCCTCGGGGTGCTCGTACATGGTCCACATGATCTTGCCGGCGTCCATGGCGGAGCCGCCGCCGATGGCGATGATGCAGTCCGGGTTGAAGGCGCGGAGAAGCTCAAGGCCCTTCAGGCAGTCCTGCAGCTTGGGGTCAGGCGAGATGGACCAGAAGCTCGTGTGCGTGATGCCCTGCTCGTCGAGGGAGGCCTCGATCTTCTTGGTGAAGCCGGAGGTGTAGAGGAAGGAGTCGGTCACGATGAAGGCGCGCTTCTTGCCGTAGACCTCGGAGAGCTCGCGCAGGGCGACGGGCATGCAGCCCTTCTTGAAGAAGATTTTCTCGGGGGTACGGAACCACAGCATGTTCTCACGCCTCTCTGCGACGGACTTGATGTTGAGCAGGTGCTGGGGGCCGACGTTGCCGGAGACGGAGTTGCCGCCCCAGGAGCCGCAGCCCAGCGTGAGGGAGGGAGCCATCTTGAAGTTGTAGAGGTCGCCGATGCCACCCTGGGAGGAGGGGGTGTTGATGAGGATGCGGCAGGTCTTCATGGCCTCGTAGTGCTTCTGGATCTTCTCCTTCTCGTTGACGTTAACGTAGAGGGAGGAGGTGTGGCCGTAGCCACCGTCGGCCACGAGGCGCTCGGCCTTGGCGATGGCCTCATCGAAGGTCTTGGCCTTGTACATGCCCAGGACCGGGGAGAGCTTCTCGTGGGCCATCTCCTCGGACGGCTCGACGCTCTCGACCTCGCCGATCAAGATCTTGGTGCTGCGGGGCACCTCGACGCCGGCGATCTGGGCAATGGTGTAGGCGCTCTGGCCGACGATCTTGGCGTTGACGGAGCCGTTGATGATGACGGTCTTGCGGACACGGTCCAACTCATCGCCCTTGAGGAAGTAGCAGCCGCGAGCGGCAAACTCAGCCTTGACGGCATCGTAGACGTCGGCGAGCACGGTCACGGACTGCTCGGAGGCGCAGATCATGCCGTTGTCGAAAGTCTTGGAGTGGATGATGGAGTTGACGGCCAGCTTGACGTCAGCGGTGGAGTCGATGATGACCGGGGTGTTGCCGGGGCCGACGCCCAGGGCGGGCTTGCCGGAGGAGTAGGCGGCGGAGACCATGCCCGGGCCACCGGTGGCCAGGATGATGTCGGCGTCGTGCATCAGCTCGTTGGTGAGCTCGAGGGACGGCACGTCGATCCAGTCGATGATGCCCTTGGGGGCGCCGGCGGCCTCCGCGGCGTCACGAACGATGCGGGCGGCCTCGGCGGTGCACTTCTTGGCGCGCGGGTGCGGGGAGATGAGGATGGCGTTGCGAGTCTTCAGGGCCAGCAGGCACTTGAAGATGGCGGTGGACGTGGGGTTGGTGGTCGGGATGACGGCAGCCACGATGCCCATGGGCTCGGCGACCTTCTTGAAGCCCATGGCGGCGTCGTCCTCGATGACGCCGCAGGTCTTCATGTCCTTGTACTTGTTGTAGATGTACTCGGAGGCGTAGTGGTTCTTGATGACCTTGTCCTCCATGACGCCCATGCCGGTCTCCTCCACGGCCATCTTGGCCAGGGGGATGCGCTGCTTGTTGGCGGCCATGGCGGCCTCGTAGAAGATCTTGTCGACCTGCTCCTGGGAGAAGGTGGCGAACTCGGCCTGCGCGGCACGCATCTCCTTGAGACGGGCCTGCAGCGCCTCGACGCTGTCGATGGTGGTGGTCTGGACCTTCTTAGCCATACTTCCTCCTATTGTCCTGGCCGCGCGGCCATGGGGTGCGCGCGGTCACACAGAGAACTGGGCTCGGCCATGAAAGCTGGGGAAACGTGCACCATTCTGCTTCCGGCCGTCTGTCAAGCCCGAGTATAGCAAGGGCGAAATCGGCAAGAAACGTGAGATTGATACCACGGCACGGTGGTATCAATCCCACAGGTGTCACGGGTCTTGATTGATTGCGGCTTTTATGCCACTGGCGGACGATTTGCTACCGTTCGCGGAATGCGGGGCGCCGTCTTGCCCGCGGCTCACCGACTGACGAGAAGCGCTTCCAGCCTCATGACCCACGCGCTCGCGTCCCCGTCGGTGACGTCCACGCGCAGCCACGCGTTCTTCTCGCCAGCGTCGCGATCGGAAAGACGGACATCCACCCAGGGGCCAAAGCCGCAGCGCAGCGTTGAGGAGGCCTCACGGTAGGCGGGGTCGTTCGTGAGCCCGGGGTAGCGCACCTCGGCCACGCGCGGATGGCAGGCCAGGTAGCAGGCGAGCGCCTGAGCGGCGTCGGAGCGGGCGCGCCACTCCCCCGCCGACAGGGACTCAGCGAGCGCCGCCAGCTCGGCAAGCGGCGGGCCGCCCGCGGCAACTGCCACGAGCGGCCCTTCCGGAAGGCTGGCGTTGTTGAGGACACCCACCCTAGCTCCTGCGCTCGGCGACCTCGGCCTTGACGTCGGCGATGAAGTCATCGAGCTCGCGCTGGACCGTCTCGTTGGAGCGGTCGCGGACGGAGATGTTGCCGGCCTCGACCTCCTTCTCGCCCAGGATCAGCATGTAGGGCACGCGGTCCGTGGAGCGGGCCTCGCGGATCTTGTAGCCGATCTTCTCGTCGCGGTCGTCGCAGGCCACGCGGATGCCGGCCTCCTCGAGCCTGGCCGTGACCTCGTGCGCGTAGTCGCGGCTCTTCTCGGAGACGGGAAGGACCTTGACCTGGACGGGGGCAAGCCACGTGGGGAACTTGCCGGCGTAGTGCTCGATGAGGATGCCGATGAAGCGCTCGACGGAGCCAAAGCACACGCGGTGCAGCATGATGGGACGCTTCTTGGAGCCATCGGCGTCCGTGTACTCCAGGTCGAAGTTGATGGGCATCTGGAAGTCGAGCTGGACCGTGCCGCACTGCCACGTGCGGCCGAGGGAGTCCTCCAGGTGGAAGTCGATCTTGGGGCCGTAGAAGGCGCCGTCGCCCTCGTTGACCTCGTAGTCCATGCCCAGCTTCTCCAGAGCGGTGCGCAGGCCCTCCTCGGCGCGAGCCCAGTCCTCATCGGAACCCATGGAGTCCTCGGGGCGGGTGGAAAGCTCAACGTGATACTTAAAGCCAAACTTCTGGTATACGGAGTCGATGAGGTTGACCACGCCCACGATCTCGTCGGTCAGCTGGTCGGGGCGCACAAACAGGTGGGCATCGTCCTGGTTAAAGCAGCGTACGCGGAACAGGCCGTGCAGGGCGCCGCGCAGCTCGTGGCGGTGCACCAGGCCAA
>CAJMPT010000008.1 GCA_905215465.1 uncultured bacterium
CTGGTGATCTCCGCCTTGAGAGGGCGGCGTCCTAAACCGCTAGACGAACGGGCCACATATGCGATTCTCAAAGTGGCAAATGGCTGGGACTGAGAGAGTCGAACTCCCGTTGACGGAACCAGAATCCGCTGTCCTACCACTAGACGAAGTCCCAATTGCTTGCCACTTCTGTGCGCCTCTCAGCGCGAGAAATTACTATACGGAAGACCCCTGAGGATTGCAAGCGGTTTTCTCAAAAAAAGTTTTGTCGCGGGCAAAAAGTTCTTGCCAGCGCGCAAACTGCCTGCCAGATGCGGCAGCGGAATGAGCCAGAGACAGCTGGCAGGCCCGAGTCCTCCCGGCCCTCGTGCCCCGCTACTCCCCCATCCGCAGCTCGGCGAGAAGATTATCCCGTCCGTGGCCGAGCTCGCCGGAAAGCACGGCGGAAAGAAGTGCGTCCAGCACCAGCCCCACGCCGGGCCCGGGCTCAAGGCCGCGCTCGCGGATGACATCGGCGCCGCCAACGGCAAGCTCGCGCACCGTGAGCGGGCAGCCGGCCGCAACCTCGGCGCGCACGCGGGCGGCCATGGCGTCCAGGTCCACGGCGTAGCCACGGCAGGCACCGGCCTTGCCCAGGGCGTCCGCCCGCTTGAGGTCAACCAGCGCGAAGGCGAGCGCGCGGCCGCGGCCGGGGCAGGCCCCCTCCAGAAGCGACATCATCCTGCGGCAGGAGGCGCCGCGGGCCTCCACCGGAAGGTCGTGCAGGCGGATGAGGGCCTGGGCCTCGCGGGTCACGGCCTTGGGCAGGGCCAGGCGGCCCATGACACGGCCCGCCACGCGCGCCCCCTCCTCCGGGTGGCCGAAGAAGTGGCCGCGGCCGGAGGCGTCCTGGCTCCAGCAGGCGGGCTTTGCCACGTCGTGCAGGAGCGCCGCCCACCTCAGGGCCTGGCTCGGCAGCCCTCCGCAGACGCACTCCACGCCCGCGCAGACCCGCGCCGTGTGCTCCAGGACGTCATAGGCGTGGTAGGGGCTCCTCTGGTCAAAGCCGGCCATGGGGGCAAGCTCCGGCACCGCGGCGGCCATCACGGCAAACTCGTGGCGCAGCGCCCAGGCGGCACGCCCGGAGGCAAGGATCCCATCGAGCTCGGCGCCCACGCGCTCGCGGGCGATGTCGTCGAGCTCGTCCGCGCAAGCCTCCAGGGCCTCCTGCGTGGCGGGCTCTATGCCAAAGCCCAGGCGGCAGGCAAACCGCACGGCCCTGAGCACCCTCAGCGCATCCTCCCCAAAGCGGCGGCAGGGCTCTCCCACCGCACGGATGACGCCCAGCTCGAGGTCGCGCTGCCCGCCAAAGGGGTCCAGCAGGCCGCGGCGCGGGTGGTAGGCCATGGCGTTCACGGTGAAGTCTCGCCGGGCAAGGTCCTCGCGGACGTTGGTCACAAAGCGGACCTCGTCGGGGTGGCGGCGGTCGGTGTAGGCGCCCTCCACGCGATAGGTGGTCGTCTCCACCGGAAGCCCATCCACCACAGCGGTCACCGTGCCGTGGGCAACGCCCGTCCGGTGCACCTCTATGCCGGCGGCGGAGAGAGTGCGCTCGGTCTTTTCCCAGGGGCAGGAGCAGGTCACGTCCACGTCGTGGCCGGACTTGCCCATGAGGGCGTCGCGCACCCAGCCGCCCACGACCCACGCCTCGTAGCCCGCAGCCTCCAACGCGTCCACCACGCGCATGGCGTAGGCCGGGACCTCGGGCATCCGCCGACCGGGCTGTGTGGTCTCTGCCTGCACGTTCTTCTCCCCTCCTGGGTTTGACCCGCCAAGTCTAGCACGGGGCCATAGGGGCGGCGCGCAGGTGCTATGCTCAGGCCGCACGCACGCAACAGAAGGGAGCACCAATGGAGAAGAGCATTCAGGCCGTGACCGCCGAGGACCTGGCGGCCGCGAGCGAGGCCTTCCGCGCCGAGCGGGCCAACCTGGTGGCAAAGAACGCCGTGAGTAGCAAGGGCATCAGGGCCGCGGCCCGCGTGCCGGAGGCCGTGGCCGCAAGCGCCCTGGGCTTTGACGTGGAGGTCAGCCAGGGAGAGCGCTGCGACCAGGAGCACTCCGGCCGCTGCTGGATGTTTGCCAGCCTGAACACCATGCGCTACCGCACCATCAAGAAGTACAACCTCAAGACCTTCGAGCTCTCGCAGGCCTATCCCCTGTTCTGGGACAAGCTCGAGAAGAGCAACTGGTTCCTCGGCAACGTGATCGACACCCTAGACGAGCCCGTGGACGGCCGCCTGGTGAGCTTCCTGCTCACCGACCCCATCGGCGACGGCGGCCAGTGGGACATGTTCAAGAGCCTGGTCAAGAAGTACGGCGTCTGCCCCAAGGAGGCCATGCCCGAGACCGCCTGCTCGCGCAACACCCGCGAGATGGACTCCTACCTCACCCGGTACCTGCGCGGATGTGTCTGCCGCCTGCGTCGCGCCCACGAGGCCGGCGTCGACGCTGACGACCTTGCCTCCATGCGCCGCGAGATGATGGGCGAGGTATACCAGCTGCTGGCCACCTGCCTGGGCGAGCCGCCTGCGAGCTTTGAGGTCCGTCTGCGCGACAAGGACGACCAGCTGGCGCTCAGCGGCACCTTCACGCCGCAGGAGTTCTTCTCCGAGGCCGTGGGCATGGAGCTCGACGACTACGTGAGCCTCATCAGCGCCCCGACGGCAGACAAGCCCTTCGGCCACGCCTACACCGTGAGCCGCCTGGGCAACGTCGAGGAGGACGGGGGCGTGCGCTACCTCAACCTGCCCGTCTCCGAGCTCAAGCGCTGCGCCATGGAGCAGCTGGCAGACGGCCTGCCCGTGTGGTTTGGCTGCGACGTAGCCCAGTCCTACCTGCAGGACGAGGGCATCATGGACACCGCGGCCCTTGACGTGGACGCGCTCTTTGGCTTCCCGGTGGAGGGCTGCATGGACCGCGCCGAGCGCCTTGAGTTTGGCGAGTCCCTCATGACCCACGCCATGGTCCTGGAGGGCGTGCGCGCCAACGCCAACGGCGAGCCCGAGCTTTGGAAAGTCGAGAACAGCTGGGGCAAGGACCACGGCCGCAACGGCTTTGACACCATCAGCGACGCCTGGTTCGACGAGTACGTCTACCAGGTCGTCGTCGACAAGAAGTACCTCACCGACGAGGAGCGCCACGTCTTTGAGACCGAGGAGGCCCGCGTCCTGGCCCCCTGGGACCCCATGGGCTCCCTCGCCCGCACGCGCTAGACGGGCTGACAAAGGGACGGTCCCCTTGTTACATTCTCGGCATTGACAGGGCCCGGACGGCAGTGTCCGGGCCCTTTTTGCGGCCGTTTTCCGAGGGTTCGCAGAGCCGACCATACCCATCCGTCGGCGCCGCCGGCAAAAGCCCAGTTGGCGCTCGGCCGGAGATGCGAATGGGCATGGTCGGGTTTGGCAGTCCGCAAAATCTGGCCCCTGTCAAAAACATCCCCATCGAGAAGAACATGTCACAGATACCCGAATAAAGCGCCTTAGCCCCAGTTGGCGGCAAATAGCATCCAGAGTTGTGACGCGTTTTTCGCGGCACCCCGCTCGTGGGGAGAAGAAAAAATGCTTCGGCTCGCACACGAGCCGAAGCACGTTAATCCATTCCCTCTCGTCTCACTCTACTTCTTTCTTTTCCGGCAAACGATACGCCACACGACGTATGCGACAAGGCCAACAATCAAGTACAGGGAAAGCATAAATAGCTCAGGTGAGATGAGGCCGCGGTATAGCTCAGTGGTCTCCATTATCCCTGCCCCTCAATTTGCATAGGTGTGAAGGGTCGTACCTTCCATAATTGCCTGCAAGACCGCAACGGTACCGCCCATGCCACCAAAGCTATCAATTCCAAGGCGATAAGTTGCGACGGTCGAGTTCCACGTAAAGCTCTCGCTGGAGACAGCGCAAAGAACTGTCGTATAGGTTGCACTATGAGCTCTCGTATAAACAATGAGGCCAGCAATATACAGCAGATGAAGAACGGTGCCCTCGGTTTTAAGGTTGACAGATTAGTTCCCATCCGTTGGCATCGGAAGAATGCTAGCGGCGCTCCGGCAGCGTAAATGCTGCCTACGGTATGGAAACCTTCCCTATTGGTGGGCATGATGACACTTTAAACAGCAAATAACCGCCCATCATCATCACCTCCTTACAATTATGATGATCAAATTGTAAAGAGATACTGCGCAGCATCGGCTAGCGTCAGAATATCACCGGTCAACGTTACCAAGGTAAATAAGCGACGCACCAGACGTGAAGACCCCTTGCCTTGAAATGAAAGTAACCGCCCATTGCATTCCTCAAGCAAAGACGATTGTCTTCTCGCCAAAGACGCAAAAAGCGCCCCGGCTCGTGCGTGAGCCAGGGCGCTTCCGTCCAAAGAGATGCGAGGCGGGCCTGTAAGCCGGGTTCTGTCTGGGGCGGCCATTTATCTACTGCGGACGTCGCCGTCCGCCTCTAGCGCGCAACCCGAGCACGGTGCGGGCCACACCATAGTGCTCCTATTTGCGTTTGCTCCGGATGGGGCTTGCCAAGCCGCCGTGTTGCCACGACGCTGGTGGTCTCTTACACCACCGTTTCAGCTTTTCCCTTTACGTGCGGCGAACCGCCCGCAGGTGGGAGTCTTCTTTTCTGCGGCGCTTTCCGTCGGGTTACCCCGCCTGGCCGTTAGCCAGCATCCTGCCCTGTGGAGCCCGGACTTTCCTCATGGCGCACGATCACTCGCGCACCCCGCGGTCGCCTGGCCCACCTCGCAAGGGGGAATTCTAGCACGCCCGCATCCGCGACGCGACTCGTTTGGTTACAATATGAAGAAGTACGCAATCTCTGCGGATGGCAAGGGCCATTCCGTGAAAGGCAGCAAACTTGGGTCTGTTCGATAGGTTTTCTCCGGCGGGCGCCGCTCGCCCGGACTCCGTGGCTGCCAGCCAGGCGCCCGACACCATCTGCGCGCCGCTCACCGGCTCGCTCGTCCAGCTCAAGGACGTGGCCGACCCGGTCTTCTCCCAGGGCATGCTCGGGCCCGGCCTGGGCATCTGCGGCGAGGGGGGCGTGGCCTACGCCCCCGTCTCGGGCACCGTCACCGCAACCACCTCCACCAGCCACGCCATAGCCCTCAAGGCAGACGACGGCGCCGAGGTCCTTCTCCATGTGGGGGTGGACACCGTGGCCCTGCGCGGCCGCGGCTTCAAGACCCTGGTCAAGCAGGGTGACCACGTCAGCGCCGGAGACCCGCTCATCCTCTTTGACCGGGCCCTCATCCGCGAGCGCGGCCTGGACGACACCGTCATCGTCACCGTGACCAATGCCGACGAGATGGGCGGGGTCTCCCTCGTCGAGGGGGCCGATGTCACGGCCGGGGACGCACTTCTCACCACCGCGTGCTAGCCATGGACGCCTCCAGCTACCACACGCTCGCCACGGGCATCGAGATCACCGGCGAGTTCGAGGATCGGCGCAGCCGCTTCATAGCGCAGCTCGTCCACGTTGACGGCGAGGCCGAGGCCGAAGCCCACATTGCCGCCGTACGCGCCCGTCACCACGACGCGCGCCACAACGTGCCCGCATGGGTGCTGTCGGACGGCCGCGAGCGCTGCTCGGACGACGGCGAGCCCAGCCGCACCTCCGGCATGCCCACTCTGGACGTTCTCAAGGGCGCTGGGCTGGCCGACGTCTGCTGCGTGGTTACCCGCTACTTTGGCGGCACGCTCCTGGGGCCGGGAGGACTCGTCCGCGCCTACACCGCCGCCACGCAGGCCGCCGTGGCCGAGGCCGAGCGCCGGGGGGTCATCGTGGAAATGACCCTGGTCACGCCCGTGACGGCGCAGATTCCTTACGCGCTCTACGACCGCTGCGCCCGCCTGGTGGCAGACGCCAGCGGCAAGGTGGCCGACTCCCTCTTTGCCGAGGACGTGCAGCTCACGTGCCTGTTCCATGCCGGAGACGAGGAGCGCTTCCTGCACGCCATGAGGGAGCTTGCCTGCGGCGAGGACCTCTGCCGCGCAGGCGAGCCCTCGTTCAGGGAGTTCTAGGGGGACGGACGCCTCTCCCCTAGGAGCGCATTCCCCCAACCCGCCGAAAAATCGGTACCCAAAAGCTCAAACCAATCACAAAGCCCCAGTTGGCGAGAAGCTCTTCTCCCCGACCCCGGGCGTTGCCTACCGATTTTTTGGTAGGTGGCCGGCGAGAAGGGCACGCACTTCTCGCCTAACGAAGGATGACCGAACAAATGTCCGCCTCCTGTGATATAGTTCCCTCACTTGGAACAACCGTTCGTGATGGGAGGACCCGTGGACACCCTGGAGAAGCTGGAGATCCTGGCCGAGGCAGCGCGGTTTGACGCCGCGTGCACGTCCTCGGGCTCGGACCGCGGGCCGCGCGCCGGCAGCCTGGGCGCCACCAAGGCCGCGGGCTGCTGTCACACGTTCACGCCGGACGGCCGCTGCGTCACCCTGCTCAAGGTCCTCATGTCAAACGCCTGCAGCTATGACTGCGCCTACTGCGTCAACCGCAGCTCGGCCAGCTGTCGGCGCGCAACCTTCGCCCCACGGGAGCTGGCGGAGCTCACCGTTGACTTCTACAAGCGTAACTACATCGAGGGGCTCTTCCTCTCGTCGGGCGTACTGGGCACGCCGGACGCCACCTCGGAGCGCATGATCTCATGCCTGCGCATCCTGAGGGAGGAGCTTCGCTTCAACGGCTACGTGCACTCAAAGGTCATCCCGGGCACCTCGCCCGAGCTGGTGGACGAGCTCGGCCGCCTCTCGGACCGCCTCTCGGTCAACCTGGAGCTCCCCAGCGAGAAGTCCCTGGGCACGCTCTGCCCGAACAAGACAAAGTCGCAGGTCATGAATCCCATGGAGCAGATCTTCAAGACGCGCTCCCAAGAGGAGGAGCGCCTGCTCGCCCAGGGAGGCCGCCGCTCGCTCGGAGGCGCGGGGAGAAGTGCGCTAAGCCTGCGGCCCACGCGTGGACTCGTCGTAGCCGCAGGCCAGGAGCCGCTTGCGGCGGCCCCGTTGCAGACGCCCGCGGAGTCTCTTGCCCGCACCGAGGCCGCGCTTTCGCGGAGGTCGGGCACCTCTCCCCTGTTCAGCAATGGCGCATGCCTCACCACCATGCCGCACTCGCACGTGGCCAGTCGCAGGCGCCGCTTTGCCCCGGCGGGCCAGTCCACCCAAATCATCGTGGGGGCAAGCCCCGAGGACGACAACCACATCCTCAAGCTCTCCAGCGCCCTCTACCGGCGCTTTGGCCTCAAGCGCGTGTTCTTCTCGGCGTACGTGCCCATGCTGGAGGACGCGCACCTGCCGGACCCGCAGACGCCCGTGCCCCTCAGGCGGGAGCACCGCCTCTACCAGGCGGACTGGCTCATGCGCTACTACGGCTTCAGCGCGGACGAGCTCGTCACGCCGCAGACCCCCTGGCTTGACCTGGAGGTGGACCCCAAGACGGCCTGGGCGCTCGCGCACCTGGACCAGTTTCCCGTGGAGGTCATGGACGCCAGCCTGGAGCGGCTGCTGCGCGTCCCGGGACTGGGGCCGGTCGGGGCGCGGCGCATCGTGGCGGCGCGCTCGCGCGGTCGCCTGGACTTTGACGACCTCAAGGCCATGCACGTCACCCTCGGCCGCGCCCGGCACTTCATCACGTGCTGCGGCAAGAGGGACGGGCAGAGCCCGCTCGACGCGGAGCTCATCAGGAGGAAGGTGGTGGAGAATGCCCAGAGGGCAACGTACAACAGGCAGCGCCGCGAGCTTGAGGGCGAGCAGCTCAGGCTCTTCTGAGGCCGCTTCTGCCACCTCAGGCAAGCTTTCCGGCACACCCGCTTCGGAGCAGGCCGTTCAAGCCCTCAGAATGGCTCTGAGGGCCTCGGATCGCGTGCTGCTGCCCTGCGAGCCCACGCCCGAGGGAGTGCTTGCCGCAACGGGGCTCACCTACCTGGCCGGCGTGGGAAGGACGGACCGCGTGAGGCTCGCCCGCGCGGACGCCTGCCAGCCTATGCTGGGAGAGGCCGTCTGTCCCCCGCTCGACGACGCGGACGGGTCTGCGATCTCTCTGGCCCGCCGGGTGCTCTCGGGAGTGAGAAGGGCATCGGGCCCGGAGGCCGCCCGGCGCATCGTCCTTGCCTGCGCGGCGGACGACGCAGACGCGCCGGAGGCGGTCCGCCGCTACGTGCGCACCTGCTTTGGCTGTGGGCGCGCCCTGCCGCTCACGGACCCGAGCGTCCTTGCCCTGGACGACCTCGCCCGCACCGTGACCAACGAGGTGGAGAAGACCCGCCAGTTCGTGCGCTTCTCCCACGTGGCGGACGGCTCGTGGCTGGCGGTCTTCAGACCCGCGGCAAACACCGTGCCCCTGGTGGCCGCCCACTTTGCCGAGCGCATGGGCACTGAGCGCTTCTGCCTGCTCGACCCGGCGCGTGGGGTGGCCGCCCTGCACGAGGCGGGCGAGCGCCGCTGCCAGATAGTCCGCGTGGACGCGCAGCTGGCCTCCCGGATTGAGCGCGAGCTGCGCCTGGCCTCCGACGAGCCCTACGTCCGCGCCCTGTGGAAGCGCCTCTACGACGGTCTTGCCCTCGAGGGGCGCGGCGCCTACGAGCGCGGCTACGACCTCAGGACCCACTGGATGCCCAAGCGGCTCTGGGAGGGACTCGTGGAGCTGGATCCGCGCTCGGCAGACCCAGGCGCCCACGTGCCCGCCCGCTACGCCGGCCGCCAGTCCGCCTAACGGGACGAAAAAGGCCCCGGGGCCAGAGCCTCGGGGCCGGAAGCACGCGTCAGCGAGAAACCCGGGCTAGTCCAGGTCGCCGAAGTCGCCGAGCGGAGAGACGTCGCTCGCGGGAGCGGCGACGGGGGCAACGGGAGCCGGGACGGCAACGTCGTTGTGCGTGGTGCCGGCGGAGCCGTTGGGGGCAGACATGGCAACAAAGCCGGCGGCGGGCATGACGGCCTCGGCGTCGTCCATGAAGTGCTGCAGGAGCTTCTTGTACTCGCCGCGGAAGTCCTCGCGGGACTGCTTCAGGCGGTCGATCTCGTCGAGCTCGTTCTGCTTCTCGGCCAGGGCCTGGCGGATGACCTCGCGGGCCTTCTGGTCGGCCTCGTTGCGGATGCGCTCGGCGTTGTCGCGCGCCTCGGCGACGAGCTTGTCGGCACTCTGCTGGGCGACGATGAGCACCTGGGAGATCTGGCGCTCGGAGACGGAGAGGTCAACGGCAGGGGCGGCCGGTTGGGCCACGACGGGGGCGGGGGCGGCCAGCTGCGTGGCGCCGGCGTTCTCCTCCAGGCTCGCGATCTGGGCGTTGGCGGCGGCAAGCTGCTGCTCGGTGTTGTTCAGGCGGCCCTTGAGGTCAGCGATCTTCTGGAGCATGGCGTCGACCTCGGAAGAGATCTGCTCGAGGAAGGCGTCGACCTCCTCGGTGTCATAGCCGTGCTTGGAGGGAGAGAAGGTCTGCTGCTCGATGTCTGCTGGTGTGATTGCCATTCTGGTTCCCTTTCGGATCGATGAACGCGGGGGTGCCGCGTCCCAACACTACAAAATGATAGACAAAACCACTCGCTCGATAATGCCGAGCGCAAATATCGCCAGAATCGGCGAAAAGTCTATACCGCCAAACGAGGGTATCAGGCGCCTGAAGAAGCCCAGGTAGGGCTCGACCAGCATGCCGAGCGCGTCCCTGAACGAGTCGATGCCGCCCCGGCCGATGCCGCGCGGCACCCAGCTCATGATGCACCACACCACGATCATGAACTCGTAGACGTTGAAGAGCCTTGCTATGAGGTTTGCGAGTGCGTACATGCTCATGGGGCGAGAGGGCCTTTCGTTTGCTGGTCTGATGCGAATCTGGACAGGCGCGCGCCGGGCTTCTCGCCTAGCGGACGAGGTCCCCGTCGGCGACGAGCTTGTCGATGTCGGAGCGGGAGAGCTGGATGCCGGCAGGTGTCACGGCAAAGACGCGGTCGCCGAGCTCGGTGATGTCGCCGTCAAGGCCGTAGGATAGGCCGAAGCAGAAGTCCAGGATGCGCTTGGCCACCTCGATGTTGGTGTTGCGGAAGACGATGACCACGGGCTGGTTGGTCTTGACGCGGCGCACCACGGTCTGGACGTCGTCGTAGGAGACGGGACGCAGCACGTAGGGCGGCAGCTGGCCGGAGTTCACGCGCGCCACGGGCGTGAGGCCGATGTCGCCGGGCGTGGCGGACGTGGCGCCGCCCAGCGCGGGCTCGTAGCTCGTGGGGTGGTAGGCCGGCTCGACTGGCTGGAAGCTGCGGGTCTGCGCCGCGGGCTCGTAGGGGGCCACGGGAGCGGGAGCCGCCGCGGAGGAGCCCACGGGGCGGCCGGAGCGCGTGTAGACCGAGACGCTCTCGGCCTCGGGGCGCGGGGTGTTGCCCAGGAGGCGCGGAGCGCTGCCCGGCGTGGAGGTGCGGGACTCGCGGCGCGGCGCCGGGGCGGGCGCAGGCTCGTCGTAGCCCTGGTCGCCCTCATAGCCGTCGTAGTAGTCGTCCTCGTAGTAGCCGTCGTCCGCATCGCCGCGGAACCGGTCACGAATGGAGTCAAGGAAGCCCATGGTTCTCTCACTTTCTCGCGGCGCCGCCGGGCGGCGCGATCGCGGTTGCTAGCTGATGGGGTATGCGGGGTCGAAGGCGACCCTGCCGAGCCTTACGAGGGTGGAGCCCTCCTCGATGGCAATCTCGAAGTCATCGCTCATGCCGCAGGACAGCACGTCAAGCGCAAGGCCGGTGCGGCCGCGCAGCTCCACGGCAAGCTCGCGCAGCCCGGAGAAGGTCCTGCGCGCGCAGTCCGGGTCGGCCTTGGGCGCCATGGTCATGAGACCGCGGACGCGGATTCCAGGGCAGGCCAGGACGTCCTCCACGCAGGCACGCAGCTCGTCCGGCGAGAAGCCCGACTTGGACGCCTCGCCCGAGACGTTGACCTCCAGGAGCACGTCGCTCACCAGGTCGTGGCGCTCGGAGCGCTCGGAGACCTGGCGGGCGAGGTCGGCGGAGTTGATGGAGTGGATGAGCCCGACCTTGCCCACCACCTGGTTTATCTTGTTCTTCTGCAGGTTGCCGATGAGGTCGAAGGCGGTGCCCTCCATCTCGGGCGTCTGCCCCACAAAGGCGAGCTTGCGGCCGAGCTCCTGCGGGCGGTTCTCGGCAAAGCGGCGCCACCCGGCGCGCCAGGCGGCCAGGAGCTCGACGATGCCCACCGTCTTGGAGACGGCCACCGGGCTCACCTCGGAGACGTCCCTGCCGGCACGCGCGCAGGCGGCCTCGATGCGGGCCAAGATCTCAGCGCGGCGCGTGGCGGAGAAGTCCGCGTATGTCTGGTCAAAGGTATCGCTCATCTGCCTACTCCCTCATGCGAGCGGGGCCTCTCGCCACGCCCTTCTCCCCTCCGAGCCAAGCACGGCCAGCGCGGCATGCCTGCCGCAACGCCCGTCCTCGGCGCGGTACGAGAAGAACCTGCCCACGTTTGAGGCGGTCGAGTCCTCGCAGCAGGCGATCGAACCCTCGGGCACGCCCGCCTCCGCGAGCGCCATGCGCACGGCGCGGCCGAGGTCGAGGTGCCTTCCCCCCGCGTCCACCGACGGGCCGAACTCGCCCACGAAGCGCCCCATGAGCTCCTCGGAGACCTCATAGTCTGCCGCCCCGATGTGCGGTCCCACGTAGGCGAGAAGCTCGTCCGCCGCGCAGCCCGTCTCCTCCACGAGGACGCGGGTCGCCTTGGCGGCTATTCGGGCCACGGTCCCGCGCCATCCGGAGTGCGCCACGGCAAAGCCGCCCGGCGCGCAGATGACCACGGGGACGCAGTCCGCAAAGCACAGCAGGACGGGCACGTGCGGAACCGTGCATACCACGGCGTCGGCGCCCTCCCTGGCCTCCCGCCTTCTGGCGAGAAGCCTGTCGGGCTCGGCGGAGGTCACGCGGACCACGTGGTCACCGTGGACCTGGTGGGGCGCCACGAGGCCGTCCTCCCAGTCGCCGGCGCCGATGGCCGCCAAGGCCAGCCTGCGATTCTCGGCCACGCGCGACGGGTCGTCGCCACAGGCGTCGCCGAGGTTCAGCGACGCGTAGCGACCGTCCGAGGCGCCGCCGGTGCGCTCGGTAAAGGCAAACGTGACCCCGCCCGGGACGCTGCCGTCCGCGAGCAGGGTCACCTCGCCAGCCTGGTATCTGTCCAGGACCGCCATCTCAGCCTTCTAGATGCGGCTGCGCTTGAGGAAGTCGGGGATGTCGAACTCCTTGTCGTTGTTGGACGAGGAGGTCTGCGGGCGGCTCACGTTGATGGGGGCCGGGGCCGGCTGCGGCGCGACGGGGCGCGCGGGGGCGGCGGCGGGACGGGAGACCGGCATGGTCATGGACGGCAGCGTCTGCTGGACGTTGCTGTCGTTGAAGCCGGTGGCGATGACGGTCACGCGCACCTGGTCGCCCAAGGACTCGTCCACCACGGTGCCGAAGATGATGTTGGCCTCGGGGTCGACGTTTTTGGCCACCAGGTCGGCGGCGTCGTTGATCTCCTGGATGCCCAGGTCCTTGTTGCCGGCGATGGAGAGAAGGACGCGCGTGGCGCCGTCGATGGAGCTCTCAAGCAGGCGAGAGGAGATGGCCTCGGAGGCGGCGTCGGTGGCGCGGGAGTCACCGGAGGCGGTGCCAATGCCCATCATGGCCGTGCCGGCACCCTTCATGATGGTGCAGACGTCGGCGAAGTCGAGGTTGATGAGGCCCGGGACGGTGATGAGGTCCGTGATGCCCTGGGTGCCCTGGCACAGCACGTCGTCGGCCATGCGGAAGGCCTCGAGCATGGTGGTCTTCTTCTCGGAGAGGTCGAGCAGGCGGTCGTTGGGGATGACGATGAGCGTGTCGACGTTCTCGGAGAGGGCGGCGATGCCGTCTGTGGCGGACTTGAAGCGCTTGCGGCCCTCGAAGGTGAACGGCTTGGTGACGACGCCGACGGTCAGGGCGCCCACGTCGTTCTTGGCGATGTCGGCCACGACGGGAGCAGCGCCGGTGCCGGTGCCGCCGCCCTCGCCGGCGGTGATGAAGACCATGTCGGAGCCGGCAAGGGCGGCCTTGATCTCATCGCGGGAATCCTCGGCGGCCTCCTTGCCGACCTCGGGGTTGGCGCCGGCGCCAAGGCCCTTGGTGATGTCGGTGCCGATGTGGACCTTGATGTCTGCGTCGGAGATGGCGAGCGCCTGGGCGTCCGTGTTCACGGCGACGAACTCGACACCGCGGATGCCCTCCTCGATCATGCGGTTGACGGCGTTGGTGCCGCCGCCGCCCACGCCCACGACCTTGATGACCGCGAGGTAGTTGCTGAGGGTGTCGGTGTCCTTAATCATCGTTTCCTCCTCGATCGGCTGGCGCCCGGGGCACCGCCTTTGCCCTACACGTTCCGACCCGTCCTGCGGGCCATGAAACTTCTTCGTTGGCGCCCTGCAACGGCGCTGGTAGAAACCCTAAACCTCAGGTTTAGACAGAGCCTTCTTGCAAAGCGCCGTATGTTTGCACAAACGCGCCCTTCTCGTCAAATGATTTGTGCGAAACATGAAAGCCGCTGGTAGATGAGGCAACAAGCCTCAAGAGAACCCTCAAGCAAAGCGGAAGGCTCCCGCGTCCCACCTGGGATTGCGGGAGCCTTCCGGCAAGCCTGCATGTGACGGCATCGGCCTTGGCTACTGTGCCTGGCCGCCGGCCTCGCCCTGGACGGAGGAGCCCGTCTGGCCGCCAGCGTCCGCGTTGCCAGCCGCATCGGCGCCCGCACCCGAGTCCGCACCACTCCCGGAGGAGGCCGCCGTGGACGTCACGCCTGTGCCGGCCTCGACGTCGTCGGAGTCGATGGACCGGTAGCTGGAGCCCGTGCTGGACGGCACGCGGACGTTGATGAAGGTAACCTTGCCGGGATGGGCCGCCAGGATCTCCTTCACGATGGACTCCTTCGCGGAGATCTGCGAGGCGGAGCCTAGGGATATCTCGACGCCGCTGGCCAGCGTGCACGAGATATTGTCCGCGCTGGGGGCGGAGTAGCTCACCACCTGGGCCGAGAACTCGTTCGAGAAGCCCTCGCGGAAGGACCTCACCGCGTCAAACACCTCGTCGGTGGCATCCGCACCGGACTTGGGACTCACCGAGGAGGGCACGTCGGTGATGAGCAGGACGCCCTCGGAGGTCGCCTGGGCGAGCGCGGCGTCGTTCACCGACTGGTTCTGCGCCACGCTGACCTTGGTGGGCTGGATCCAGCTGCCGGAGGTTCCCAGGTACCAGGCGATGGAGCCGGCGTTCATGACCACCAGGGCGTCGGTGGACTGCTCGTGCACCACCACCTTGAGGGTATCTGGGAACTGCCTCTCAAAGCTCACCGACCCCACCCAGGGGTCCTTCTTGAGGCTCGCCTCTATGACCGAGCCGTCAAAGTTGAGCAGCGTGGCGCCATCGGGCACCGTGAGGAGGTTCTGGATGTCGGCCTCGCTCACGTGCTCGGTTGGGTCGCAGACCACGTTCTGGATGGCAAATGCCGAAGAGCTCCTGAGCACGAAGTAGGCCACGAGAAGCACGACGCCCAGCGCCGCCACGCCCCCCACCACGGCCACGGCCGCCTTGGCGCTCTGTCCGCGCTGGTAGCGCTCGCGGCGCTCCTTGCCGCCCTGGGGCGCTCCTCTCCTGGCGGCCACGACGTTGTCGAGAAACGCGGGCCTGCCGGAGCCGGATGCGGCCTTGGGCGCGCGCTTCGGACGCGCCGCCGGACGAGCGCTCGGCCTGCCCTTGGGGCTTGCCGCCAGGCGCGCCTTGGGACGTGCGGCAGGGCGGGCCGCCGGCCTTGCCGCGGGACGGGCCGCCTGTCGGGTCCGGGGCTGCGCTCCGCCCTGGGCCGGGAGGGCCTTGCCGCGGGGAGTGCCCCGCCTGCTGGTGTCTCTAGCCAAGGCTCCCCCTACGCGCCGAAGCCCAGCAGCTTGACCTCGCACGCGAGGTCAATGCCAAAGCGGTCGCGCACGGCATCGTGGGCGCGCCCCATGAGGCTCACCACGTCGGCGGCGCTGGCACGGCCGGTGTTGACGATGAAGTTGGCGTGCTCCTCGGAGATCTGGGCGCCGCCCGCCATGGTCCCCTTGAGGCCGCAGCTCTCGATGAGGATGCCCGCGGAGCGCTCTGGCGGGTTGCGGAATACCGAGCCGCAGCATGGCTTGCCCATGGGCTGGGAGGACCTGCGGCGACGCAGGCGCACCTCCATGTCCTCGGCGATGGCCTCCTTCCGGCCGCGCTCCAGCTGGAAGGTTGCCTCGAGCACGATCTCGCTCGTGGGGATGGAGGTGCAGCGGTAGCCCCACTCCACCTCGGACGCCTCGTAGCGGTGCAGGCCCTCGCCCGGGCGCAGGGTGACCACGTCGCGGACGCGCTGGCCGATCCACTCCCTGCGGGTGCCGGCGTCCATGGAGATGGCGCCGCCCACGGTACCCGGGACGCCAACGCAACACTCCAGCCCGGAGAGCTCCGCCTTGAGGGCCTCGTTCACCACGCGCGAGAGAAGCGCGCCCGCGCCGGCGGTGATGAGGCCGTCCTCGCCCACCCGGATGCGCGAGAACTCGTCGTCCAGCACGATGACGCAGCCGTCGTAGCCGGCGTCCGCCGCCAGGACGTTGGAGCCCTTGCCCAAGATGACCCACTCCACGTGCTCCTCGGCCAGGACCGAGACCACCTTCAGCAGGGCGGCGTAGCTGTGGACCGTCACAAAGAGGCCCGCCGGCCCGCCGATGCGGTAGGTGGTGTGGTGGGCAAGACGCTCGTCTCGCCTGACGTCGGCGTCGATGGCGCCGGAGAGGCTCATGTAGGCGTTGAAGAGGCTCAAGCTAGGCCCTCTTTGCGTCGCGGGCGCCCATGGCCTCCACGAAGGCGGGGCCGATGGTGGTCACGTCGCCGGCACCCTGGGTGATCAGCAGGTCACCGGGGCGTGCAAGCCCCACGAGGGCGTCCACGAGGTCGTGGCGGTTGGGGACGTACTCGACGTCCTTTGACGGGTCGTGCTCGAGGATGCTCGTGACCACGGTCTTGCCGGAGACGCCCGGGATGGGCTGCTCGCCGGCCGAGAAGACGTCCATCACGCGCACGACGTCGGCGGCGTCGAAGGCACGGCCGAAGTCGGCGGCAAGGGACTGGGTGCGGCTGTAGCGGTGGGGCTGGAAGACGCAGACGATGCGGTCGAAGCCCAGCTCGGAGGCCGCGCCCAGGGTGGCCGCGATCTCGGTGGGGTGGTGGCCGTAGTCGTCCACGACGGTGACGCCGCCGACGTCGGCCACGTGGGTGAAGCGCCTGCGGGCGCCCTTGAACTCGGAGAGGGCGGCTGCGGCGGCCTCGAGGTCGGCGCCCACGGCGTCGGCGACGGCGATGGCGGCCGTGGCGTTGGCCATGTTGTGGCGGCCGGGGTTGGCCTGGATGGTCACGCGGACGGTGCGCTCGTCCGGGCAGGCGACGTCAAAGGTGCTGGCCAGGCGGTGGCTGCCGCTGGCCTCGACGGGCACGCAGCGGAAGTCCACGCCCTCGCCAAAGCCGTAGGTGACCACCCTGCGGCCGGTGGAGCGGGCGAGCTCCACGTAGTGGGGGTTGTCGCCAAAGATGACGACGGTGCCGTCCTCGCCCACGAGGTCCATGAACTTGCAGAAGGTCTTCTCGATGTTCTCGAGGGTGCCGTAGTGGTCCAGGTGGTCGGCCTCGATGTTGGTGACCACGACTACGTTGGGGTTGAGGTAGAGGAAGGAGCCGTCGGACTCGTCCGCCTCGCAGACGAAGTAGCCGCCGTCGCCGTTGCGCCCGTTGGTGTCGTAGCCCTCGACGACGCCGCCGATGAGGAAGGACGGGTCCATGCCCAGGCGGTCCATCATGGTGGCGACCATGGAGGACGTGGTGGTCTTGCCGTGCGTGCCGGCCACGGCCACGGTCTTGGCGGCGCCGGAGAGGTAGGAGAGCATCTTGGCGCGCGGCCAGATGGGGATGCCCAGCTCGCGGGCACGGACGACCTCGGGGTTGGACTCGGGGATGGCGGTGGAGGTCACCACAACCTCGGGCATGACGGCGTCGATGGTGGCCGCCTCGTGGCCGATGGTCACCGGGATGCCGGCGGCCTCGAGCTCGCGGACGTAGTGGGAGTGCTTGAGGTCGCTGCCGGTGACCTTGCAGCCGCGCTCGTGCAGGACGAGCGCGATGCCACTCATGCCCGCGCCTCCGATGCCGATGAAGTGGGCGCTCTTGACGGTCTTCTGGACGCTTGTGTCAGCCATGTGTCTGCCCCTTTGGGTCGAGCTGTCATGGAAGTGCCGGCGCCCGCCAGGGAGCGCCTGCATCCTATCTACTCTAGCCCAAAACGGCGGCGCGGCCTATGCCCGGGCCACACTCTCCACTTGGTCTGCGAGGGCGGCCGCGGCCTTCGCGGAGCCAAGCCCGCGGGCGGCCTCGCGCATGGCCTCGCGACGCTCGGGCGCATCGAGCAGCCCGGTCAGCGCAGACGAGAAGGGCGCGTCGCCCAGCTGCGCGTCGGCAACCAGGATGGCCGCGCCCGCGTCGACGAGGTAGTGGGCGTTGGTGGTCTGGTGGTCGGCCGTTGCGTGCGGGTAGGGCACGAGGATGGACGGCGCCGCCAGGGCCGCGATCTCGGCGATGGAGGAGGCACCGGCGCGCGAGACCACCAGGTCGGCGGCGGCGAGGGCCTCGCCCATGTTGGAGATGTAGGGCATGACCTGCCAGCGGGCGGCCTCGTCCTCGGTGAGGGCGAGCGTCTCGCGCACGAAGCCCTCGTCGTCGGCGCCCGTGGAGTGGACGACGTAGAGGTCGGGGCGGCCGAGAAGCTCGTCCTTGAGCCCGCAGACGGCCTCGTTCAGGTGGTGGGCCCCCAGGGAGCCGCCAAAGACCAGGAGCATGGTGGCGCCCTCGGGCACGCCGAAGGCGGTCCGTCCCGCCTCGCGGCTGGCCTCGATGACGCTGCGGCGCACCGGGTTTCCGGTCACCACGCTGGACCCGCTCGCGCCCTTGCCCTCGAAGGCGCCGAGCGCCTGCGGGAGCGCGCAGCAGACGCGGGCGGCGTTGGCGGCGCACATCCTGTTGGCAAGGCCCGGCACGGAGTTCTGCTCGTGGAGCAGGTAGGGCACGCCGTTCTTGCGGCACCAGCTCAGCAGCGGCACCTCGACGTAGGCTCCAAAGCCCAGGCAGACGTCCGGGGCGCCCTGCTCCGCAAAGGCGCGGCCGAGCGCGCCTTTGGCCTTGGAGACCATCGCGAGCGACTTCACGGCCGTCCAGGGGCGCGAGCGGTCAAAGCCCTGCACGTGGATGGGGATGAGCGGGAAGCCCGCCTCGGGCACCAGGCGCCCCTCGAGCTTGGCCGTCTGGCCCACGAAGGAGACGCTGTGGCCACGGTCGCGCAGCTCCTCGGCAAGCGCGAGCGCCGGGTTGATGTGGCCGGCGGTTCCGCCCGCCGCGATGGTGACCTTGAGGCTCTTGGCCATGTGCTTCTCCCCTCTTGCGGGGCGCCCCGACATGACGGGGCACCCTCGTTGCTACCTTCTGGTCCTGGGGCCGCCTGAGCCGCCGCGCAGGCGGTCGCTCGCCGATGGCCCGAGGTCGATTCTGCGCCTGCCGTTGGCGTCCGTGGTGACGCGTCCCCTCTGCGGTCGCGCCTGGCCCCGCGAGCGTCCCTGGGCGCCGCCGGCGACCACGCGGAAGGGCGAGCCGCTCGCGGCCTGGGCAGACGTCGGCGCCGCGGTGCCGCGGCCCTGGGCCTCCTGGCGGGAGGTGACCCTGGCGGAGCGCGGACGGGCCTCGCTCACGAAGGTAAGGCTGGCGGGGTCGTCGTCTGGCACCTGCTGCCAGGTCCTTCTCGTCCGGTCATGGACAGTCTCGGGCAGGCTGGAATGGACGGACACCGAGACCAGCGCACCCACAAGGATGAGGCTCGCGATGATGGAGGATCCGCCGTACGAGAGGAACGGGATCGGCTTTCCCGAGAGCGGGAAGATGCCGATGACGCCGCTCACGTTGAGCAGCATCTGGAAGATCAGGATGACGGTGCAGCCTGCGGCGACGAGGCGGCCGGAGAGGTCGGAGGCGCAGCGCGCGATCCTCATGCCCGCCCAGCCGATGACGGCAAAGGCGGCGAGCACGCCGACGGTGCCCACAAGGCCGCACTCCTCGCCGATGATGGCAAAGATGAAGTCGTTGTGGGCCATGGGCAGGTAGGAGTACTTCATGCGGGACATGCCGATGCCCACGCCCAGAAGGCCGCCGGAGCCAAAGGCGTACTGGCCCTGGGCCAGCTGGTAGCCGTCGTTGTAGTAGTCCTCGAAGGGGTCCAGCATGATCTGGATGCGCCTGAGCGAGTAGGAGTCCTTGACGGAGAGAAGGACCATGCCAGCGAAGGCCACCACGCCAATGGCGGCCAAGATCCTGCGATCAAACCCGGCAAAGTACAGCATGGCAAGGAGCGCCACACCGATGACCATGGTCGTTCCCTTGTCGGGCTGGAAGAGGATGAGCACGCAGGGAGCGATGGCTGCCGCCGCGCCGCTTCGAATGAACTGCCTCTGGTCGAGGGTGCCCTCCTCGAAGTAGCTCTGGCAGACGCCGGCGGAAAGCCAGATGATGGCGACCTTGGCAAACTCCGAGGGCTGGAGGTTTCCGATGAGGGGCACGGTGATCCAGCGGCTCGCGCCATAGGTGGAGTGGCCGGCGACGGGCGTGTACACCAGAATGAGGACGGCCACCATCAGGACCCAGATGGGCCTGGAGCCGGGGCCGTCGGTGAACACGTGGTAGTCCATCTTAGCGAGGACGAGTGCCACCACGCCGCCAATGCAGATGAACTGGAGCTGCTTCTTGAGGTAGTACGCCGGGTCGTTGCCCAGAACGTCGGAGGTGAGCGAGCTGATGGAGGACGCCGAGTAGATCATGAGGCAGCCAAAGGCCGTAAGCAAGATCACGACGGCAATGAGAACGAGCCTCGGGCGCATGAAGCGCTCGGGCACGCCAAAGAGCTTGCGCTCGCCCTTCTCCATGGCGCCGCCTATGCCGCCCCGCTGGCCGCGCCCGCGGGCCGCCGGGCGCTGGCGAGAAGGGCCTGCCTGCCCGGGCCTGCCCTGCGTCGCGGCGCGGGCGGCGTCCCTCCGATAGGTTCCCGTGGCAGCCAAGCCCTACTCCCCGTCCTGGCCGAGGCCGGCCACGAGGTCCTTGAAGAGCCTGCCGCGCTCGGCCATGTTGTTGAACTCGTCGAAGGACGAGCACGCGGGCGAGAGGAGCACGGTGTCGCCGGGCTTGGCTGCCGCCACGGCGGCGTCGAAGGCCTCGCGCAGGTGGGCGGCGCGGATGACCTGGACCTCGGAGCCCGTGGCCGTGCGCGCGTCCTCGACGGCGCGGGCGATGCGCTCGCCAGCGGCGCCGAAGCACACCGCGGCACGGCAGGTGCCGCACACGGCGGCCGCGAGGCTGCCCAGGTCGGTCATCTTGTCGTGGCCGCCCAACAGGACCACGATCGAGCCCGCGTCAAAGGCCGTGAGGGCCTTCTCCACGGAGTCGGTGTTGGTTGCCTTGGAGTCGTTCACAAAGTGGACGCCCGCATGGGTGCCGCAGGGCTCGATGCGGTGCTCGATGGGGTTGAAGTCCGCCAGGCCGCGGGCCAGCTCATCGTCGGTGGCGCCCAGGTGCAGCGCGCACGCGGCGGCCGCAAGCGCGTTCTCCCAGTTGTGACGGCCACGGATCTTGAGGGCGTCTGCTGCCAGCAGCTCGTGCTCCTGGCCGGCAGCGCGCACGACGAGCATGCCGTCGCGCACGAATGCGGCGTTGGCGGCGGCGGGCTCGCCTTCGACGGAGAGCTCGCAGGTGGGGACGTCGCGAGCCGCCAGGCGGTCGCGGACGGCGCGGCACCAGTCGTCGTCGACGCTCACGATGGCAAGGTCGCCCTCGCCCAGGTTGGCAAAGACCTTCTCCTTGGCGGCGGCATAGGCCTCAAGGGAGCCGTGCCACTCCACGTGGTCCGGCGTCACGTTGAGGAGGGTGGCCACGCGGGGATGGAGCTTGTCCGTGGTGGCCAACTGGAAGCTGGAGAGCTCCGCCACAAACCAGCCGTCGGCCGGGCGGGCGGCAAGCTCGCCGGTGATGATGGTGCCGATGTTGCCCACGGCCTCGGCGGGCATGCCCGCCACCTCAAGCAGGTGCGTGGTGAGCGAGGTCGTGGTGGTCTTTCCGTTGGTGCCCGTGATGGCCACCCAACGCTCGGGGCTCTCGCGGAAGGCAAACTCGGGCTCGCCGATGACCTCCTTGGCGCAGGCGCGCGCGGCTGAGAAGAACGCGGAGAACTCCGAGATGCCCGGGGAGGCCACGGCCAGGTCGTAGCAGCCGGCCACGTCCTCGGTGCCCAAGTGGCACCACACGCCTTTGGCCTCGAGCTCGCGGGAGAGGTCCCCCTCCCTGGAGGAGGCGCCGCCATAGAGGGTCACCGACGCCACGCGCTTGGGGCCCTGCGCGGCCAGGTAGCGGCAGACCGCCGCGCCCGTGCCGCCCATGCCCAGGACGAGGACGTCACCGAGGTACTTCTCGCCAGATGCAGCCATGCGTGAGACCTTTCCTAGCCGAGCTGGAAGTAGAGGGCAAAGCCAAGGGCCGCGAAGGCAGCCGAGACGATCCAGAAGCGGATGACGACCTTGGTCTCCGCCCAGCCCTTCTTCTCGAAGTGGTGGTGGATGGGGGCCATGAGGAAGACGCGCCTGCCGGTAGCCTTGAAGCTCACGACCTGGATGATGACGGAGAGGGCCTCGGCGATGAAGAGGCCGCCCATGACGAGGGAGGTCACCTCAGTCTTGGTGAGAATGGCCAGCGCGGCGAAGGCGGCGCCCAGGGCAAGCGAGCCCGTGTCGCCCATGAAGATGGAGGCGGGGTAGCAGTTGTGCCAGAGGAAGCCCACGCAGGCGCCGGCGATGGAGGCGGCAAAGATGGCGAGGTTGATCTCCTGGTAGCGGAAGGCGACCATGGCCATCACGAGCATGACCACCATGGAGCAGCCGCCCGCCAGGCCGTCGAGGCCGTCGGTCAGGTTGACGGCGTTGGAGAGGCCGGCCATGAGGAAGAAGACAAAGACCAGGTAGATCCAGGGCACCGTGACGCTGACTTCGCCAAGGGCGAAGGTGCTGGAGAGCACGCCCAGGTCAAGCACGAAGCCGCCCGGGAAGCGCAGCTCCGGGGAGATGCCGATGACGTTGACGGCCACCAGGCAAAACGTCACGGAGATGAGGATGAGGCCGGCCATCTTCTGCGACGGGGTCAGGCCCAGCGAGCGCTTGTGCGCCACGGACTCGATGTCGTCGAGAAGGCCGAGCGAGCCCGTGACCAGCGTGGCGACCACGGCCAGGATGAGGTCGGTCGTCCACTTGGCCAGAAGCGCGCAGGTGAGCACGATGCCTGCGAGCATGACGACGCCGCCCATGGTGGGGGTGCCCTGCTTGACGAGGTGGCGCTGGGGGCCGTCGGCCCTCACCTGCTGGCCCAGGTGCTCGTGCTTCATCAGCCTGATGAAGGCGGGCATGAGCAGGCACGTGATGGCCGCGGAGACAAAGACCGCCAGGAAGACCTGGTAGGTGGGGTATGCGGGGTTGCCGATCACTGGGCAAGCACCTCCTTGACGAAGCCGTCTAGACCGGCGGCGCGGGACGCCTTGACGAGGACGAGGTCGCCCTCGGAGAGGATGGGGGCAATCGTGGACGCCGCGGACGCGACGTCCGGGAAGACCTCCAGGGCGTCCTCGGACTGGCCGACGGTGCGGGCCGCCTCGGCCATCTGGCCGGCCAGCTCTCCGCCCACAAAGACGAGAAGGTCAAGCCCCTTGGCGGCGGCGTAGGCGCCCACGTAGCCGTGGAGGCGCTCCTCGTCGGCGCCGAGCTCGCCCATCTCGCCGAGCACGGCGATGCGGCGGCCGGGGCAGCTCATCTGCGCGAGCACGTCCAGGGAGGCCGCCATGGAGTTGGGGGCGGCGTTGTAGGAGTCGTCGATGACGCGGGCGCCCGAGGGGGCCACCTGCACGTCGAGGCGCATGTGGGTGGCGGGCATCTGCTCGATGGCCTCGCAGGCCGCGTCGCGGTCCAGGCCGAGCCTCCAGATGACGGAGAGGGCCAGCAGGAAGTCAGGCACCACCTGGCGGCCGGGCACGCAGAGGGTGACCTGGCGGCTCCAGCCGTCGGCGCAGCTGGCCGTGAGGGTGGCGCAGCCCGTCTCCGCGAGGGTCACGCCGGAAGCGCGCACGTCGTCCTCGGCGCGGGAGCCGGCCAGAAGGACGTCCACGCCGGCCGGACGGGCAAAGCCGTCGGCGATGAAGGGCGTGAAGTCGTTGGCGCTGGTGAGAGTCAGGGTGCGGCGGAGCTCGCCGTGGTCCACCAGGCCGCCCACGACCTCGGCCTTGGCCCGGGCGATGTTCTCCCGCGAGCCGAGAAGCCCGATGTGGCTCGTGCCGACGTTGGTGATGACGGCGAGCGTGGGCTGGCAGGCCGCGGCCAGGCGCTCAATCTCGTGCGGGTGGTTCATACCCAGCTCGCAGACGAGGACCTCGGAGTCCTCCGGCGCGGAGAGCACCGTGAGGGGCAGGCCAATGAGGTTGTTGAAGTTGCCGGCGGTGGCGTGGGTGCGGCACTGGGAGGAGATGCCGCAGCGCAGCATGTCCTTGGTGGTGGTCTTGCCGACCGAGCCCGTCACGCCCACGACGACCCACTCCGGGTGCATCCGGCGCCACAGGGCCGCGGCGCGCAGCATCCACTCCTCGCAGTCGTCGCCTTCGGCGCGCACGACCCAGCAGCCGCGCTCGCCGGCGAGGGCGAGGTCGTCCTCGGCCACCTCAGCGCTGGCGACCACCAGCGCGGCGCCCGCCTCGATGGCCTGGCGCACGTAGGCGTTGCCGTCCACGCGCTCCCCGGCGAAGGCCACGAAGACCGAGCCCTCCCCCACCTTGCGGGAGTCGATGGTCACCTCGCCATTGACGTCGGCCGTCCCCTTGGCGAGGATGGCGGCGCCGGTGGCGTTAACGAGCTGGCATGTGCCGATGCGCATCTTGCTTCACTCTCCTTGGTGCTAGTTGGCGGGCGCGATGCCCAGGATGGCCACGGACTGCTGCATGACGTCGTGGAAGATGTGAGCAGCGGAGCCCAGGGCCAGGTGAGACGTTCCGTTGAGGCCGGCGTAGACCAGGACCTCGGGGTTGTCGGCGTTGGCAAAGCCGCACAGCGACGCCACGTAATAGTAGCCCTCGTAGCCGTCGGAGCCGTCCTTGGCCTGCTCGCCCGTGCCGGTCTTGCCGGCAATGTCATACCCGTCCACGGCGCCGTTCTTGCCGGTGCCGTCGGTCATGACCGCGCGCATGGCGTCGATTTCCTGCTTGCAGGCGTCGGCCGAGATGGCCTGGCCGCCGCTGGGCCAGTTGACCTTCTCGCCGGCCTTGGCTATGAGGAAGTGCGGGGTGGTCAGCGTGCCCTGGTTGCCCACGGCGGCAAACGCGCGGACGATCTGGATCATGGGGATGGCCACGGACTGGCCGAAGGCCATGTAGCCGGCGGTGGTGCCGTCATACTCGTCGTAGGACTTGACGATGCCCGCGGTCTCGCCCGGGAAGTCGATGCCGGTCTTCTGGCCGATGCAGAACCTCTCCACGCCCTCGGCAAAGCGCTTGGGCCCGATGACCTCGTTGGCGAGAAGCGCCATGGCGGGGTTGGAGGAGTGCTGCAGCATGTAGCGAAGGGTCATGTCCTCGGCGTAGTCGCGACCGTCGTCGTCCTGGACGTAGTTGTCGCCGAGCATGTACTGGGCGGGAACGTTGTAGACGGTGTCGGGCGTGTAGAGGCCGAGGTCGTAGCCGATGGAGGTGGTGATGACCTTGAAGACCGAGCCGGGCTCGTAGGACTGCGAGACCAGCTTGAGGTCGAGCGAGGAGGAGTCGGTGAGGTTGGAGAAGTCCGGCAGCGGTGTGGAGCAGGCCGCGTAGATCTCTCCGGTCTTGGGGTCGCTCACCATGACCGAGCCGGAATCGGACTGGTAGGTCTCGACACCCTCCGAGATGATCCTCTCGGCCTCCTCCTGGAGGTCGATGTCTATGGAGAGCATGATGTCGGTGCCGTTCTGGGCCTCGGTGACCTCGGAGGTGCCACCCGCGATGGGCGTGCCGCCCAGGCCGGTCTCCATGATCATCTGGCCGTCGGTACCGGTGAGGATGTCGTTGTAGTAGTACTCCAGGCCCGAGAGGCCCTTGCCCTCGCTTCCCACGAAGCCCAGGATCTGGGCGCCGGTGTTGCCATAGGGGTAGACGCGCTTGGAGTCCTTGAGGTAGTAGATGCCCGAGAGGCCCTGGTCGGAGAGCTCCTGCTTGATCTTGTCGGCCACGTCCTGGTCAACCTGGCGCTTGATGTAGCGGAAGGTGGTGTCCGCCGTGAGGTCGCCCACGTAGTCGGAGGCCACACCGCCCAGGTTCTGGGCGAGCACCTGCGCCACGGCGGAGGCGTTCTCTATGGCCTTGGGGTTGGCGTAGATGGTCTGGCACTCCACGCTCATGGCCAGGACCTTGCCGTTGCGGTCGTAGATGGTGCCGCGACGGGCGGTCAGCGTGACCACGTTGGTGCGGCGGCTCTGCGCCTCGGAGGCCAGGCGCGGCGCCTCCACCACCTGCAGCCAGACGAGCCTAAGCACCACGCAGCAGGCGACGAGGCCCAGCAGGCCCAGAACCTTCTTGCTGCAGGAGTCAAAGTCAACAGCAAGCCGCCCGCCGGGGCTGCGACGCCCGGCGCGGTACGTGCGAGGGGCCTCGTCATACGAGGCCCCCGGCATCTGACGCCGCACGCGGCGGCCCTGTCTGTCTCTGCTTCTTGTCACGGGAGAAGAGTCTACGCCACGCCCTGGGCGCTGACGTCCTCGGACGCGGACTGCGCAGCATCCCCATCAGCCTGAGAGGCGGCCTGGCCGGAGGCGTCATCGGTGGCGTCGGCCTGGTCTGCGGCGGAGGTCTTGGCGGCCGCGTCGGCTTCGCCGATGGTCACGGTCTCGGTGTCGGTGGAGAGCACCATGCCGAGGTTCTGCGTGGCAATGCGGCTGATGCGCGCGTTGGAGGAGAGCGCCGAGCGCTCGACCATGAGGCTGTCGTTGATTGTCTTGGCCTCGGTGATCTGGGCCTTGAGGGTGGCGTTGCCCTGCAGGGACGCGACGGCGGCCGAAGTGAGGGCCACGCGACAGGCGCCGAGGGCGAAGAAGGCCAGCGCGCAGGCGACGACGGTCTTGACGAGGGAGAGGAACTGGGGGCTCACGCCGCGGCGCGCGCGGGCGTCCAGACCGCCGCCCGAGACGACCTCGAAGGAGGGGCGCTCCTGCTGGAGAGCGTATCCCCTCTCGATGTACTCCTCGTTTGCGACGGCCGAGCCCCGGTACCTCATTTGATATTCCCTGCTATCCGACGAGCGTGAGGCTCGTTGTATGTGCGTTCAAAACGGTGTCAGGAAGCTGGGAGCTTGAGGGATGCTTGAGTGTTCCTCAAAGGTTGCTTGAGCGTTCCTTAAGGGTGCAGATTAACTAGGTTGAATGTTGCGTTTGTGCTGCGTTGTGGTTCGTTTGGAGTGTGTTGGTGGTGCGTTTCTGGTCTGTTTGCCGTGCTATGGAAGACGGCCTTTCGACCGGCATCCTAGAAATCTGACCCCGAAGGATCGAGCTTTACCGCAACCCTCGTGAGGGCGCTCCTGGACCTTGGGTTGGAAGCGACCTCCTCTGGGGTGGCGACAAGGGCCTTGCGGGTCTTGACTTTGACGATCGGCACGTTGCCGCAGACGCACACCGGAAGGTCCGGCGGGCAGGTGCAGCCCTGGGACAGCTCCGCGAAGACGTGCTTGACGATACGGTCCTCGAGGGAGTGGTAGGCAATGACGCAGATCCTGCCACCTGGGTTGGCCCACCTGACGGCAGCCCTGAGGCCCCGGTCCAGCACCTCGAGCTCGTGGTTGACCTCGATGCGCAGGGCCTGGAACGTCTTTCTCGCCGGGTGCCCGCCGCTTCTTCTCTTGGCTGCCGGGATGGCCGCCTTGATGACGTCGACGAGCTGGAGGGTCGTCTCGATGGGAGCCTTGGCCCTGGTCTCGCAAATCCTCCTGGCGATCTTGCTCGCAAAGCGCTCGTCGCCGTATACGCGGAGGATTCGGGTGAGGTCAGCTTCGTTGTAGGTGTTTACGACCTCTTGTGCGGTTAGGGTGTTGTTCCCCGAATCCATGCGCATGTCCAATGGGGCATCCTCGTGGTACGAGAAGCCCCTCTCTGGGATGTCAAGCTGAGGCGACGAGACGCCCAGATCGAAGAGGAGGCAGTCTACGCCGGGGACCTCCGCCTCAACGAGCAGGCGGTCAAGGTCTCCGAAGTTGCCCTTGAGCGGAAGGAAGTCCGCCTCCGGCACCTCGCGCGAGAAGCGCTCGGTGGCCGCCGCAAGGGCCATGTCGTCCTGATCGATGCCAATGGAGAGGCCGTCTGGGGCCACCCTCCTGGCGAGTTCCACCGAGTGTCCGGCCCCACCGAGGGTGCAGTCGCAGACCACCTCTCCCGGCTTGGGGTCGAGCTCCCGAAGGACCTCCTCGAGCATCACGGGTACGTGCCGATATTCGCCTGTCAAGGTGCTCACCCGCCCTTCTAGTCGTGGTACAGGAGCGACTCGAGGTCCATCTCGAAGTCGGCCTGCTGCTTGTTCCACTCCTCGGTGTTCCAGACCTCGAAGTGGTCGTCAGCACCCACGACCGTGACGTCAGCCACAAGGCCGAGCTTTTCGCGCGTGCCGGGCTTGACGTCGAGCTTGCCGAGCGCGACGCGTCCGGCGGAGTCGACGTCGATCTCCACGGCGCTGCCCATGAGGCCGCGCTTGAGCATGACGTCCTTGCGGTTGCGGGGGTCAAAGTGGTGGTCTCCGTACTCAAAGAGCCCGTCGACCCACGCCTTGAAGCCCTCGCGGGTGAAGCCGTTCACGCAGCCGTCGAAGGGAACGAGCAGGATCGTCTTGTTGGTCTCGTCGACCAGCTGCTTGCGAAAGACAGCGGGAAGCGTGACGCGGCCCTTGGCATCCACGGACATCGGATAAGCGCCAGTGAGCATGTCACCCTCCCCTCAGGACGTATCTGGACGAGCCCCCGATTGGAGCGTGCAATCACTATACGTCATTTGCCCCACTTCTCCACACCAAAAAACACTTTGCAACACGTTAGGCGTCTTTTGGGGTGTCAGAGGAGGTTTCTTGGGGTGAGTCAGCCCAACATCTTGGGGAGCGAACGCCCGTTTGCACCAAAGCCGCGCACAAGGCGTCCACAAGCGCTGACCATTTGTGGTGGCGTTATGAATCCGCAGGTAGATACATGTGTTTCTCGCCCATTTGCCGAGAAACGCCTGCTTGCGCGAGCGTTCCCGCCGCCCGGCGGGACGCTGTCCCACCCCCGGTGTGGCGCTGTCCCACCCCCCGGTGGGGAACCGTCCCAGCCCCAGTGAGGCTCCATCCCAGCGGTGGTGGGACGCCATCCCATGCGCTTCTCGCCGTTTTCCGGTATTCGTTGACGGTGAGGAGCGCGGCTACTCGCCGAGGTGGGCGCGGGGGTGGGCGGCCAGGTAGACGCGGCGGATGTGGGAGCGGTCCAGGTGGGTGTAGAGCTGCGTGGTGGAGATGTCGGCGTGGCCCAGCAGCTCCTGGACGGCCCTGAGGTCGGCTCCGCCCTCAAGCAGGTGCGTGGCAAAGCTGTGGCGCAGCGTGTGGGGGTGCAGTCCCTTGATGCCCGCCACGCGACCGTATCTCTCGCAGATAGCATGCACGGACTGGCGAGAAAGGCGTCCGCCGTGGACGTTCAGGAAGACCGCCGGCGTGGGCATGCGCCCCACCAGGGCGCCCCTGCCCTCCTCCAGGTAGGCCCCAAGGGCCGCGGCGGCCGTTCCCAGGATGGGCACGAGCCGCTCCTTGCTCCCCTTGCCAAAGACGCGCAGCAGCTCCTCGTCAAGCAGGACGGCGCGCCTGTCGAGGCCGCAGAGCTCGCTCGCGCGCAGGCCGCAGCCGTAGAGGACCTCCAGAATCGCACGGTCGCGCAGGCCGGCGGGCGTCTTTGGGAAGGGCTGGTCGAGAAGAGCCGAGACCTGCCCCTGGGAGAGCACGTCCGGCAGCCGCGATGGCTTTGCCGGCAGCGGCATGTCGGCCGTGGGCAGCTCGTCGCAGGCGCCCTCCAGCACCATGAAGCGGTGGAAGCCCTTGATGGCCGAGGCGGCGCGCTCCATCGAGGCGCAAGACAGCCCCACCTCGGCAAGGGCCTCCAGGTGGCGCTCCACGTCCGCGCGGGTCACGTCTGCCGGCTCCACGATCTTCTCGCCAGCAAGCCAGTCCAGGTAGCGCGTGAGATCTCGCCGATAGGCGGCCACGGTGTTGGGCGAGCTGCCCCGCTCCACGGCAAGGTAGTCCAGGTACTCCCCGAGCGCGTGCTCCAGGTTCACGTGCGCCTCCCAGGCTCTGCTTTGGCTCTTCTCGCGTAAAGGCGGCCGGACACAAGACGGCCGGGCCCCGGCACAGCCAGGACCCGGCCCAACGTTACAGCATGCTGCCAAAGGGTGCGGCGAGAAGCCCTTTTAGGCCTCGGGCTCCACCTCGTGGCGGTCGCAGCCCTCGTGACGGGCGATGGACGCGCGCACGAACTCGCGGAAGAGCGGCGCGGGCTTGGTCGGGCGGCTCTTGAACTCGGGGTGGGCCTGGGACGCCACGAACCACGGGTGGACGTCCTCGGGAAGCTCGACCATCTCGACCAGGCGCTCGTCCGGGGAGAGGCCGGAGATGACCAGGCCGGCGCGGGTCAGCTGGTCGCGGAAGGCGTTGTTGACCTCAAAGCGGTGACGGTGACGCTCGTAGACCAGGGACTCGCCGTAGGCCTCCTCGGCCAGCGTGCCGGCCTTGACCTTGCAGGGGTAGGCGCCCAGGCGCATGGTGCCGCCCTTGTCGGTGACGTCCTCCTGATCGGGCATGAGGTCGATGACCGGGTAGGCGCAGTCGGGCACGAACTCGGTGGAGCTGGCGCCGGGCATGTCGGCCACGTTGCGGGCGAACTCGCAGACGGCCACCTGCAGGCCCAGGCAGACGCCCAGGTACGGGATCTTGAGCGTGCGGGCGCGGTGGGCGGCAGCGATCTTGCCCTCGATGCCGCGCAGGCCAAAGCCGCCGGGGACCAAGATGCCGTCGGCGCCGCCGAGGACCTCCTCGATGTTGTCCTCGGTGAGCTCCTCGCCGTCGATGAGCTCGATGTCCATGTGGCGGCCGTAGTAGACGCCGGAGTGGTGCAGGGCCTCGATGATGGAGAGGTAGGCGTCGGGCAGCTGCGTGTACTTGCCGACGACGCAGATCTTGGTGACGTCCTCCTTCTTGTTGGCCGCGTGCATGGCGTTGGTGAACTTGTACCAGCCGCTCATGTCGCTCTCACGCGGGTCGAGACCCAGGCGCTCGCAGACCTTGGTGTCAAAGCCCTGCTCGGCAAGGTGAGCCGGGACGTCGTAGATGGACGGGCAGTCGGAGTTCTCAAAGACGCAGCTCGGCTCGACGTCGCAGAAGCTGGCGATCTTGGCGCGGATGTCGGCGTCGACCTCGTGGTCGGAGCGGCAGACGATGAAGTCCGGCTGCAGGCCCATGGAGCGCAGCTCGCGGACGGAGTGCTGGGTGGGCTTGGTCTTGACCTCGTGGGCGGCGGAGATGTAGGGCACCAGGCTCACGTGGATCAGGCAGCAGTCGGCCATGCCCTTCTCCTTGCGGAACTGGCGGATGGCCTCGACGAAGGCCTGGCCCTCGATGTCGCCGATGGTGCCGCCCAGCTCGGTGATGACCACATCGGCGCCAGTCTGCTCCTCGATGCGGAAGAAGCGCTCCTTGATGGCGTTGGTGACGTGCGGGACCACCTGGACGGTGCCGCCGAGGAAGTCTCCCTGGCGCTCGCGGGCGATGAGGCTCTGGTAGATGGCGCCGGTGGTGAAGTTGGAGTTGCGCGTAAGGTTCTCGTCAATGAAGCGCTCGTAGTGACCCAGGTCCAGGTCGGTCTCCTTGCCGTCCTCGGTGACGAAGACCTCGCCGTGCTGGAACGGGCTCATGGTGCCCGGGTCGACGTTGAGGTAGGGATCCGCCTTCTGCATCATGACCTTGTAGCCACGAGCCTTGAGCAGACGGCCGAGGGAGGCCGCCGTGATGCCCTTGCCAAGGGACGAGACGACGCCGCCGGTCACAAAAATGTGCTTTGTCATGTGGGACCTTCCCGTAGTGAGCCCTTGCGCACCACCGTGCGCATCTTCTACGGGTCTTCATCCTAGCACCGCGGCAGGCGGTCGGGCGGCGTATAATTTGCCGCTCATAAAGACGTAACGAAATGCCGAGAAGGGCAGCGCGCGGACGCGGTGCTTGGGCGAAGGGTGCCATTGGGGACGGGGGTAAACGGCATGCCCGGGCGGCCTACGCCGGCAGGGCCATGATCTGGTCGAGCTCGGCGTCCAGCTCCGGCATGCGCTTGACGCGCGACTTGCGCACCAGGTGGCCGCGGGCGAGCACGTGGAGCGGCTCGCGCAGCGCCGAGAGGTCATCCAGGGGGTTGCCGCGCGTGAGCAGCAGGTCCGCGTCCATGCCGGCCGCGACGGTGCCGCAGACGTTGCCCAGGCCCAGCAGGCCGGCGTTGACCTGCGTGGCCGTGTGGAGCGCGAAGGCGGGCGTCACGCCCACGTACTTGGAGAAGTACGCGAGCTCGCGCCACATGTCGTACTGCGTGACGTAGGGGCAGGAGGAGTCGGTGCCCAGGCCCACGGGGATGCCCTCGTCCAGGGCCTGGCGGGCGCTCTCGATGATGCCCTCGCAGACGATGTCCCCGTTGAGCTTCTGCACGTCGGTGGAGTGGGTCTTCTCGGGCGGAAGCTTGACGAAGGGCAGCGCCGGGGAGATCGTGCAGGTCACCGATGCCGGCCTGCCGGCAAGCTGGGTCCCGGCCGAGGCGTGGTAGAGCCCCACGATCTCGGGCGTCATCTTGGCGCCGTGCTCGATGGTGTCCACGCCGGCGAGAAGCGCCTGGCGCACGCCCTCGGTGGACTCCACGTGCGCCATGACGGGGAGCCCCAGCCCGTGGGCCTGGGCACAGGCCGCGCGGGCGACCTCGAGCGGCATGCGCACCACGCCGGGCTCCCCGGGCTCGGTGGCGTCAAAGACGCCTCCGGTGATGAAGAGCTTGATGACGTCGGCCTTGCGGGCAAAGAGGTCGCGCACCATGGCCGCGGCCTCCTCGGGCGCGTTTGCCACCTGGGCAAAGAGCCCCGCACCGTGCCCGCCCGGGACGGTTATGCCCGTGCCAGGGGCAACCAGGCGCGGGCCCTCGATGCGCCCCACCTCGATGGCGTCGCGCACGGCGAGGTCGCCGAAGAGCGGGTCTCCCGCGCCGCGGACGGTGGTGACGCCGCTCGCAAGCTGCTGGCGGGCGCTTCCCGCGAGCACGCGCCGCACGATGGCGCGGCCGGGGGCGTTGTCCAGGCGGCGCATGAGGTCGCCGGCGTTGCCCGCCGAGACGGGCTTTCCGGACCCGCAGAGGTGGACGTGCATGTTGACCAGGCCCGGCATGAGGTAGGCGCCCGCAAGGTCCATCTCGCGGGCGCCCGAGGGAACCTGCGCGCAGGCGGCGGGCCCCACCCACGAGATCTTGCCTCTCTCGGTGATGACGGCCATGCCGCGCTGCGGCTCCATGTGCTCGCTGCCGTCCAGCAGCGTGACGTTCAGAAGTGCGTAGGACTCGTTGGCTCCCTTGGGCATGCTCTTCTCCCCTGCCTCGTGGCCTGCGGCGGCCCTTGCGTTGGGGAAAGACCATACCACGGGGGCACGGCCGGCCCCGCGAATCGCTCCGCGGGCGGCCGCGCCCTTCTCGCCTGCGGACGGCGGGCTGGAGCTAGCAGCGGGACCGGGGGCGGCCCCGGGGCGCTAGGCCCTGCGCAGGACCACCTCGGTGGTGGTCAGCCAGGCAAGGGCGCCAGCCTCGATGGCCGCGCGGTCGCCCTTGGCGTAGGGGTTCTCGCAGGCCACCCAGTCGCGCCAGGCCTCGTCGTTGCAGGAGAGGTCGCGGATGCGCTCGATGCGCGCGCCGGGCTCGGCCGCAAGGAGGCGCTGCCAACGCTCGCGCGGCCACAGGTACTCGAGCTGCTCGACGCTCCAGGAGCAGGAAAGCTCGGGCGGTAGGGCCCGGCCAAAGTCAGCGACGTCGCAGGTCAGGCCAGAGATGGCCAGGTAGACGCAGCCGCCGGGCCGCACGAGGGGAAGCAGCCTCTCCCCGTCACGGTACCGAGTATGCGCCTCGGGCGAGACGGACGTGGCGGGAGCACTGTCACGGCTCCACGGGCGCCGCCCCAGGCGCCATGTCTATTGCTCGATGATGAGGCGCTTGTCCACGAGCTCGCGCGGCTGCCTCCAAATCTTCCAGGAGAGCCAGGCGCAGCTGCCGCCAAACAGCAGGTCGAGAAGGACGTCCACGCCCACCGACGACAGGGCGCCCGCGCTCGCCACGCTGGCGACGGTCTTTGCAACGCCAAAGGCAAACGAGGCCGTGGCGATGACGAAGAACGGCACGATCTTCTCCGGGCGGTTGGATCCCCAGATGCCCAGGCAGCCCACGAGGACGTTGGCCGCGGCGGTGACGAGGCCCCACACCGTGGCGGCCACCATATCGGAGCCCGTAAGGCCAAGGTCACCCGCGAGGTCCGCGGCGGCGGAGCTGCCGCTCGCCGCAAAAGCGGCGATGGCCAGCACCGCAACGACGGCGCCCAGGATGACGCCCTTGATCAGGATGACCTCGGCCAGAAGGTGCAGGGTGCGCTGGCGGCCGGTGCGCAGGAACACCTCGCCCTTGACGCCGGCCTCGCGCTCCTCGGCCACCTTGTCGGCCAGCTGCGAGCAGACGAGCACGTAGGTCACCGTGCTGGCCAGCACGATGGGGTTGAACAGCAGGAACATGCCCATGCCCCAGCCCCAGACGATGGCCACGAGCAGCACGAGGCCCACGAAGTAGCACAGGAAGCGATACGGCCCCACGCGCGAGGAGTCGTCGGCGGCACGCAGGCCCAGCCACGCGGTGAGCAGTAGCAGACCGGCCGCGGCAAGGATGATGCCGCCGTAGGTGAGGGCGGTCCACATGCTCTTTTCGGCAAGGACCAACTGATCGCGGTTGATGAAGACCAGCGAGGCGCCCACCACTACGAGCACGCCGAGAAGGGCCATGATTGCCGAGACCACGCGCAGCGTGACCTGCGCGGGCGTGCGGGGGATGGACGGTCTGACGTCTGCCATGTTGCGACTCCTTGGTGCTTCTCGTCTGTGCCTACGCGCGCCTGCGACGAAGGCCTCTCCAGCGAGTATACCCGGCACGCCGCCGCGCCCTTCCTGCCGCCGGTCCTGCCGCCGTTTGGATGTGAAAGTGGTCGCTCCGGCGGCTCGCGGCGAGAAGGGAGGGCGGGCGGCGGGCTAGAAGTCCAGGCGGACAGGGATGCCTTGGCTGGCCATGTACTCCTTGACCTGGCGGATGCTGTAGGTGCCAAAGTGGAAGACGCTGGCGGCCAGGACGGCGTCGGCCTCGCCGTCGATGATGCCCTCGGCAAAGTGCTCCAGCGTGCCCACGCCGCCAGAGGCGATGACGGGGATGTCCACCGCACGGGCGACGGAGCGGGTGAGCGGGATGTCGAAGCCGTCCTTGGTGCCGTCGCGGTCCATGCTCGTGAGCAAGATCTCGCCGGCGCCGCGGCGGGCGGCCTCCTCGGCCCAGGCGACCGCGTCGATGCCGGTGGGGATGCGCCCGCCGGCCAGGTAGACCTCCCACTTGTCGGAGGTGCCCACCTGCTTGGCGTCGATGGCCACGATGACCGCCTGGCTGCCAAAGGCCTCGGCGCAGGCGGTGATGATGCCCGGGTCCTTGACGGCGGCCGAGTTGATGGAGACCTTGTCCGCGCCCGCGGCGATCATGGTGCGGCATCCCGCAACGTCGCGGAAGCCGCCGCCCACCGTATAGGGAATGCGCAGCTCGGCGGCAGCGCGCGAGGCCAGGTCGATGGTGGTTCTGCGGTCGTCGGAGGTGGCGGTGATGTCCAGGAAGACCACCTCGTCCGCGCCCTCGCGGTCATAGCGGCTGGCCAGCTCCACCGGGTCGCCGGCATCGCGCAGGTCAACGAAGTTGACGCCCTTGACCACGCGCCCGTCCTTTACGTCCAGGCACGGGATGACTCTCTTGGTAAGCACTTTGGATCCTTCCCCTCGACTCGGTCGGCCGGGTTTCTCGCCAGGCGAGTCGCGCAGCGAGCGAACGTAGTGAGCGCCGAGCCGGGCGAGAAACCCGACCGACCGGCGCCGCGGGCTAGGCCCTCGCCGCCTTCAGCGCCTCTGCCAGCGAGAAGCTCCCCTCGTAGAGGGCCCGCCCGGTGATGGCGCCCTCAATGACGTCGCCGCCGGCCGCGGCAAGCGCGCGGATGTCATCCAGCGTGGAGATGCCGCCGGACGCCACCACGGGAAAGCCGCACAGCGCGGCCAGCCTGCGGTAGGCGTCCACGTCGATGCCGGTCTGCATGCCGTCGCGGTTGATGTCGGTGAAGACCAGGTGGCGATAGCCCAGGCCCGAAAGGCGCCCCACCAACTCGGCGAGGGAGACGCTCTCGCCCTCGCGCCACCCGTTGACCTTGACCACGCCGTCCTTGGCCGCCACGTCAGCAACGAGAAGCTCGCCGAACTCGGCGGCCGCCCGCTCGGCAAAGGCCGGGTCGCGCACGAGGGCCGTGCCGATGGCGATGCGTCTCACGCCGAGGTCGGCCAGGCGGCTCACGGCAGCCATGGAGCGCACTCCCCCGCCGCAGTCCACGCTCACACCCGGCACCTGGCAGATGGCCCTGATGGCGCGGGCATTGGCCGCGCAGGCCTCCTCGTCCTCCTCGAAGGTGGCCGAGAGGTCAACCACGTGGATCCACTCGGCTCCGGCGGCGGCAAAGTCGCGCGCCACGGAGGCCGGGTCGTCGGAGTAGACGTCCATCTTGGAGCGGTCCCCGCGCTGCAGGCGCACCACGCGCCCGCCCACGAGGTCGATGGCGGGAAGCAGGATCATCGGCCACCCCCGCGCACGAGGTCCACGTAGTTCCTGAGGATGGCGAGTCCCACCGCGGAGCTCTTCTCGGGGTGGAACTGCACGCCGTAGACGTTGTCGCGCCAGACGGCGGAGGCAAAGCTGCGCACGTAGTGGGTGCGGCAGGTGACCACCAACGGGTCAACGTCATCGGCAAGCGCGTAGGAGTGCGTGAAGTAGGCGTTGGCGCCCTCGGGAACGTCGCGCAGGAGCGGGCACACCCGACCGTGGGGCGTGAGGTGCATCTGGTCCCAGCCCACGTGCGGCACCTTGAGGCGGCCGCGCAGGCGAGAGACGCTTCCCGACAGAACGCCCAGGCCCTCCGCCCAGCGCTCGGGGTCGTCCGCGCCGTGCAGGGCGCCGTCCAAGCGCTCGTCTCCGCGCTCGAAGAGGAGCTGCAGCCCCAGGCAGATGCCCAAAAACGGCACGCCGTGCCCTATGGCGGCAAGAATGGCCTCGTCTTGTCCGCTCTGCCGCAGGTAGGCCATGGCGTCCTCGAAGGCGCCCACGCCTGGAAGCACCACGCCGGCGGCCTCGGCGATGCGGGCCGGGTCGTCCGTGACCTCGGCCTCGCCGCCCACCTCGGAAAGCCCGCGGGCCACCGAGAGGAGGTTTCCCTTGTGGTAGTCGACCACAAGGATGGGCGCGCTCACGAGAGGCTCCCCTTGGTGGAGGGGATGGCGCCGGCGGAGCGGAAGTCGGGCTCCACGGCCTCGCGCAGGGCGCGGGCGAAGGCCTTGAAGGTGGCCTCCAGGATGTGATGGGCGTTCTCGCCGCAGACCAGGTGCAGGTGGAGCGTGATGCCGGCGTCTCGGGCGAGGCCGGCAAAGAACTCGTGGCCGAGCTCGGTGTCGAAGCTGCCCACCTTGCTGGGGCCGATGGGCACGTCCCAGAAGAGCTCTCCCCTGCCGGAGATGTCCACGGCGGCCATGACCAGGGCCTCGTCGAGCGGCACCATGACCGAGCCAAAGCGGCGGATGCCGCGCTTGTCGCCCAGGGCCTCGCGCAGGGCCTGGCCCATGACGATGCCGGTGTCCTCCACGGTGTGGTGGTCGTCGACGTAGGTGTCACCCTTGACGCGCAGCGTCAGGTCGATCATGGAGTGGCGCGCCAGGGCGCAGAGCATGTGGTCGAAGAACCCCACGCCCGTCTCCACGTCGGCGGCTCCGGTGCCGTCGAGGTCTATGGAGAGTCCGATGTCAGTCTCTGCCGTCGCACGGACGGCCTTTGCGGTGCGAGTCATGCTTCCTCCCTTGTCAGGATGGACAGGGCATCCAGAAGTCGGTCGTTCTCCTCGCGGGTTCCCACGGTCAGGCGCAGGCAGTCGGCCAGGCCGGGCGCGTAGCTGAAGTCTCTCACAAGGATGGAGTGCTCGTCGCGCAGGCGGGCGCGGACGCGGCTGGCGCCAGGCAGGCGCACCAGCAGGAAGTTGGCCGCGCTGGGCCAGACCTCCACACCGTTGATGGTGCCGAGGGCGCCGGCCAGGCGCTCACGCTCTGCCACCACGTCCTCCACCACGCCCACGAGCTCCTCTCGGCGCTGGACGGCGGCTGCGGCCACGGCCTGGGCTAGCACGTCCTCGGAGTAGATCTGGCGGATGGAGGCCACGGCGTCGACGACGGCGGGGTCGGCCACCAGGTAGCCTGCACGCAGGCCCGCCAGGCCAAAGGCCTTGGAGAGGGTGCGCAGCACCATCAGGCGGGGGTTTCTCGCCACCCAAGAGACCAGGCTCGCGTCCTCTCCCAGGCAAGACGGGGTGCCGGCAAACTCCACGTAGGCCTCGTCCACCAGGAGAAGCGCGTCGGTCTCGTCGAGCAGGCGGCGCACCAGGGCCGGGTCGAACAGGTTGCCCGTGGGGTTGTTGGGCGAGGTGAGGATGACCAGCGAGGCGCTTCTCGCCGCGTCCACCAGGGCGTCCGCGTCAACCTCGAAGGTCTTGGCGTCGCGCCAGACCTCCACGCAGGGCGTCTCGCACATCTTGGCATAGTTGGCGTACTCCGAGAAGTCCGGCGGGCAGGTCACCAGCGTGTGGCCCGAGCCGCCAAAGGTGAAGAGCAGGTTGAAGAGAAGCTCGTCGCCGCCGTTTCCCACCATGACGTTGGCCCGCCCCACGCCGTGCCACGCGGCGAGAAGGTCGCGCAGGTCGTTGGCCATGGGGTCCGGGTAGCGGTTGAGGGCGCAGTCGGCCGCGGCCGCACGCATGGCCTCGGTGACGGAGGCCGGCAGCGGGTGGGTGTTCTCGTTGGCCGAGAGGTTGATGCGGCAGGGCGTGAAGGCCGGGTCGTAGGGTTCGAAGCCCGCGAGCGCAGGCCTCACGCGTGAGGCCACGTCAAGCGGGGCGGGCGCGGCGCCGCCGGCGTTGGGGTCGCATGCGGCCATGGGCTAGGCCTCCCTCGCGTAGCCGGGCAGGTAGGGCACACCGGGGGCGTCCAGGTCGCGCGGCCAGGCCACGCGGTTGGCGCCCTCGCAGGCCGCGGCGGCGTCCTCGTAGCGCTCGGCGCCGGACTCGGCCAGGCGGCGGCGCATGCCGACGGAGAGGGCGTGGGCCCACAGGCCCTCGGCCTGGGCCATGGCCTGGACGGCCGGCGCGTCGGCCAGAAGTCCCTCGGGCGTGTAGCTGATCACGCTGGAGCGCTTCTGGAAGTCGTAGACGCCCAGCGGGTTGGAGAAGCGCGCGGTGCCGCCGGTGGGCAGCGTGTGGTTGGGGCCGGCCACGTAGTCTCCGAGCGGCTCGGAGCTCCAGGCGCCCACGAAGATGGCGCCCGCGTTGCGGATCTTGCCCAGAAGGCCCATGGCGTCCTTGCAGTGCAGCTCGAGGTGCTCGGGCGCCACCACGTTGACGGCCTCTGCGGCCGCGTCGAGGGTCTCGGCCACCACGATGACGCCGCGGTTGTCCAGGCTGGCGCGGGTGACCTCCTCGCGCGGGGACTGCGCCACCAGGCGCTCCACGGCCGCAAGGACGCGGTCGGGCAGCGTGGCGTCGCAGGTCACCAGATAGCAGCTGGCAAGCGGGTCGTGCTCGGCCTGGGCCATGAGGTCGGCGGCCACCACCACGGGGTCTGCGGTGGCGTCGGCCAGCACGCACACCTCGGAGGGGCCGGCCACCATGTCGATGCCCACGTCGCCCGAGACGTAGCGCTTGGCGGCCGCCACGTAGGCGTTGCCGGGGCCGACGATCTTGTCGCACGCGGGGATGGACTCCGTGCCGTAGGCCACGGCGCCGATGGCCTGGGCGCCGCCGACGGCGTAGACCTCGTCGACGCCGGCCAGGGCCGCGGCGGCCAGGGTGTAGGCCGAGAGGGACCCGTCACGCTGGGGCGGGGTCACCATGACCACGCGCGGCACGCCGGCCACCTTGGCGGGAATGGTGTCCATGAGCACGGTGGAGGGGTACTGGGCGCGGCCGCCGGGCACGTAGACGGCGGCGGAGGCCACCGGCGTCACCTGGACGCCCAGCAGCGTCCCGTCCGGGCGCGTGGTGAACCAGGACTCCTCGCGCTCCTTCTGGTGGAAGGCCAGGATCTGGTCGCGGGCGCGGGTGAGGGACTCCAGAAACTCCGGGTCAACCATGGACGGGGCGGCCTTGACCAGCTCGTCCGGCACGCGGAAGCTCTCGGGGCAGGCGCCGTCAAAGCGCGTGCAGTACTCGCGCACCGCGGCGTCTCCGCGGTCGCGCACGTCGCGGACGATGTCCTCGGCGGCGTCCATGACCTCGCGCGGCAGTGCCCCGGAGCGGTTGAGGTCGGCCTGCGTGAGGGCGCGGCCGCCGGTGAGTTCTACCTTCCTCATTGCTATGCCTCCTTGGTGGTGGCGCTGACCTCGGCGAGACGTGCCGCCAGGTCGCGGATTCTCTTGTCGCAGCGATAGGCCGCCGGGCCCGCAAAGAAGCGAGCGGTGCACTCCATGACGTCGTCGACGATGACGAGGTCGTTCTCGCGCAGGGTGGTTCCGGTGGCCGTGATGTCAACGATGCGGTCGGTCATGCCCACGATGGGGCCGAGCTCGATGTTGCCGTGGAGCGTGAGGATGTCCACCTGCTGGCCGATGCGGTCGTAGTACTGCTGGGTGATGCGGGGGTACTTGGTTGCCACGCGCACGGTGCCGCGCCAGCGGTAGTTGCGCTCCGCCTGGCCGGCGTTAGCCGCGGGCTCGGCCACGACGAAGCGGCAGCCGCCGTAGCGCAGGTCGACGAGCTGTAGCAGGTCGAGGCCGGCCTCGATGAGGGAGTCCTTGCCGCAGATGCCGCAGTCGGCGCCGCCGTGGCCCACGAAGGCAGGCGCGTCCTGGGCGCGCACGATGACGTACTCCACGTCGCCAGCCGAGATGATGAGCTTGCGGCCGGGGTCGGCGAGCTCCTCGGTGGGCAGACCCACCGCCTCGAGGACGCGCAGGGTGTCCTTGAAGAGCGATCCCTTGGGCACGGCGATACGCAGCGGTCGGGAGGCCACGCGCACGCCCGGCGTCACCACGCCAGAGTCACCCGGTTCGCCCAGGACCTCCTGGAGGCGCTCCAGCGAGAGGGCAAAGCCGCAGGCGGCAAGGCCAGGGCGGCCGAGGTTTGCCAGCACGGCGTCGTAGCGGCCGCCGGAGGCAAGGCTCGCGGCAATGCCCTCGGAGTAGGCCTTGAAGATGATGCCGGTGTAGTAGTCGAAGGAGTTGATGATGGAGAAGTCAAAGCTCGCGCGGCCGTCGTCAAAGAGGTCGCCGAGTTTGGTCACGAGCGCGCGGAGCTCCTGGCAGCCGCGCTCGGCCACGGGCACGTCGGCCTCGGCCAGAAGGGCGTCGATCTCGTCGATGACCTCGAGGCCGCCGTGCATGCGCGGGATGGCGTGCAGGGCGCGGACGGCGGAGGGCTTGAGCGTGGGGGTGGCGTCCACGAGCTCGTCGAGGGTGACGAGGTCGGAGTCGTGCACCAGGGCAAGGACCCTCTCGCGGAAGTCGGGCGAGGGGGCGCAGTTGGCCAGCAGGGCCGTCAGGGGCGTGACCGAGCCAAAGACCACGCGCCAGGCGGGAACGCGCAGCTTGGCCAGGACCTCGGCGAGGAGGGCCACGACCTCGACCTCCGCCGCGGCGCCGTCGGTGCCCACCAGCTCCACGCCAAGCTGGGTGAACTGGCGGGGCTGGCCGCGCAGCGAGGGCTCCTCGCGCACGACGGGCGCCGCGTAGCGGAAGCGCACCGGCAGGCTGCCAGCGTCCACGCGGCCAGCCACCAGGCGGGCGACGGGCAGCGTCAGGTCCGGGCGCAGGACGAGCAGGGTCCCGTCCGTGTCAAAGAGCTGGAAGGGGGAGTCCTTGAGGCGGCCGCCGCGCTCCAGGGTGGCGCAGTCCTCCAGAAGCGGGGTCTCCACGGGCAGGTAGCCATGGGCGCTGAAGCAATCGCGGACCTCATTGGTGATTCTCTCCCTGGCCAGGGCCTCCTGCGGAAGGATGTCGCGGAAGCCGCGTGCGGTGCCTGCAATCACGTTCTTGTCCCCTCTCGCGCATGGGATGCTGCTCGATGCTGTCACTTTAGCACGCTAAAGTGACCAACCGCCACAGCTCACACACTCGTAACGTTTGGGGACCACTCGCTAAGCGCCCTTCTCGCCGTTGTCGAGAGGGGCGCGACGGCTAGCGACGGACGAAGCGGCGCACCAGAGACTTGATGAGGTTGGCCTCGGGCATCTTGAGGAGGAAGGCCAGGCCGTAGGTCAGTGCGACGGCGGGCAGGCCCGCGCACACGCAGTACAGGATGGACTGCATGGTGTGGCCCGCGCAGTCTCCCATGAAGAGGGCGAGCACCCTCAGGATGAGCGCGCCCACCAGGCCGCCGGCAAGGCCCAGCAGCAGGGACTTCACCGTTGCGGCGGCCATCTTGGACAGTCCCAGCGGTCCCAGGTTCTTGCGCAGGCTGATGAACACCACAACGTCAATGAGCAGGAAGAACACCGTGGACGAGAACGCCACGTAGTTCAGGCCAAAGTACTGGGTGAACCCCAGCAGCATGACCACCTGCACCACGGAGGCAATGACGCTGGCCAAGGCGTACAGGCCCATGCGACGCATGGCCGAGACCACCTTCTGCAGGTACATGCAGATGGCGTAGAACGGCAGCGTGAGGGAGTAGAAGCACAGGTAGCTGGCCGTCATCTGCAGCGCCTCGGAATCGAACTTGCCCGCCGCCAGAATGGAGATGAGCGGCACGGAGAAGACTCCTAGGTAGATGGCGAACGGCACCATGAAGAAGAGAATCTGGCTCACACCGGTGGCCAGACCGCGAACAAAGGACTCTCGGTCGTCCTTGGCCCAGCTGTCGGAGAGCTCCGTGAACATGGCCGTGGTGATGGGCACCGTGAGGATGGCATAGGGCAGGGTGTACCAGAGGCGCGCGTAGTAGGTGATGGAGGCGCCGGTGGCCACCACGGAGAGCGAGGCGGAGGACTGCACCGAGGTGGTCACAAAGGAGGAGGCCATCACGATGATGGACGGGACGCCGATCTTGAGCGTCTCCTTGAGGAGCGGGTCGTGCAGGTCGATGCGGAAGCGCAGGCGGATGCCGTGGCGGTACATGGACGGCATCTGGCAGACCACCTGGATGAGGACGCCAAGCGGGTTGCCCAGGGCGAGGATCACCAGCGCCAGCTGGGGGTTGGAGTCGGCCAGGAAGGCATAGGCAAAGAAGGAAGCCGTGGTCACGAAGTTGTTGAAGATGGGGGCCGCGGAGCTCCAGAAGTAGTCCCTCTCCGCGTTGAGCACGCCCGAGAAGATGGACGAGAGCGCGTAGAGCACGACCTCGATGACAAAGAACCTGAAGAAGTAGACCGAGAGGTCAAAGTCAAAGTCGGACGTTGCCGAGAAGGACTGCGTGTAGACGAGCGGCGTCGCAAAAACGAAGCCCAGCACCGTCACCGCGCCCATCAGCACCAGGACGATGGAGACCAGGTTGGAGGTGTACTCGCTGGCCCCCTTGGTGCCGGCCTTCTCGCGCACGGACATGTAGACCGGCAGGAAGGCCGTGGTGAGCATGCCTGCCACCACGAGCTCGTAAAGCTGGTTGGGCAGGTTGTTGGCAATGGAGTAGCAGCTGGCCATGACCGTGACGCCAATGGCGTAGGCCTGGCCCCAGGTGCGGAAGAAGCCCGTGAGGCGGCTCACGATGACAAGGACGCTCATGAGCGCGGCGGAGCGACCCACCTGAGCGGTCTTGGCCTCGGCGGAATCCCGCGCGACGACGGCCCCCTGGCCGGCAGACGCCCCCTTGGCCTTAGCCTTGCCGTCTCTCATGTGTCTGGGCTGGTAGCTCACCTCTGCGCTCCTTCTCCTGACAAAACAACACAAGGGGCGATTGTCTCACCGTCGCGGGGCGCGGGACCTGCCACGGGTCAAAGCGCCGCCAAAGAACACAACGACTAGGGCCGGACGCAAGGACCGGCAGGGGGGCACCACGGGCGAGAAGCGCCCGCCTACTGGGTGATGTCGGCCAGCGTGGCCCCCAGGAAGGCGACGAGCTCCGACGGATCGAGGCGCAGCGAGAGGCCGCGGCGCCCGCCGGAAATGCCGATGGTCTCGTAGAGCTGGGCCGTCTCGTCGATGATCGTCGGGAATGCCTTCTTCATGCCCACTGGGGTGCACCCGCCACGGACGTAGCCCGTCACGGCCTCGAGGTCCTTAATGGGCATCAGCGAGAGGGACTTCTCGCCAGCGGCCGCGGCGGCCTTCTTGAGGTCAACCTCGCAGGCAACGGGGATGCAGCAGACCACGTGGTCCCCGCCGGGGGCCACGCAGACGAGCGTCTTGAAGGAGGAGTCGGGGTCCTCCCCCAGCTGCTCGGCTATGCGCACGCCCACCCCGCGGGAGACGTCCGTCTCCTCGAACTCCTGGACCTCGTAGCCAATGCCCGCACGATCGAGCTCGCGCATGGCATTGGTCTTCTGGACCTTGTCACGCTTGGCCATGCCTCACTCCCCCTTTGCAGCCTGGCGGGCGCGGTCGCGCTCGAGGATGGGGGCAAGGAAGCGGCCGGTGTGGCTCTCGGGAACCTTGGCCACCTGCTCGGGCGTGCCATAGGCCACCACGCGGCCGCCGCCGTCGCCGCCCTCCGGGCCCATGTCCAGGATGCGGTCGGCCATCTTGATGACGTCGAGATTGTGCTCGATGACAAGCACCGTGTTGCCGGCGTCCACCAGGCGCTCCAGCACCTCGACGAGCTGGCGCACGTCCTCGAAGTGCAGGCCCGTGGTGGGCTCGTCCAGGATGTAGAAAGTCTTGCCCGTCTGCTGGCGGTGGAGCTCCTTGGCCAGCTTCACGCGCTGCGCCTCTCCGCCGGAGAGCGTGGTGGCGGGCTGGCCCAGGTGGATGTAGCCAAGGCCCACGTCGTGCAGGGTCTGCAGCTTGTTCTTGATCTTGGGGATGTTGGTGAAGAAGGCCAGGGCCTCCGTCACCGTCATCTCCAGCACGTCCGAGATGGTCTTGCCGTGGTAGGTGACCTCGAGCGTCTCCCTGTTGTAGCGCTTGCCGTGGCAGACCTCGCAGGGGACGTAGACGTCCGGCAGGAAGTTCATCTCGATCTTGATCTGGCCGTCTCCCTTGCAGGCCTCGCAGCGGCCGCCCGGCACGTTGAACGAGAAGCGCCCGGGGCCGTAGCCGCGCACGCGGCTCTCCGGCACGGAGGCAAAGAGGGCGCGCAGGTCGTCCCACAGGCCGATGTAGGTGGCCGGGTTGGAGCGCGGCGTGCGTCCGATGGGGGACTGGTCGATGTCGATGACCTTGTCGATAAGCTCCACGCCCTCGATGCGCCGGTACGGACCCACCGGGCGCTTGGAGCGGTGGACGGCGTTGGTGAGCGCCGGGGCCAGGGTGTCGGTCACCAGCGAGCTCTTGCCGCTGCCGGAGACGCCCGTGACCACGGTGAGCGTGCCCAGCTCCACCTTTGCGGTGACGCCCTTGAGGTTGTTGGCCGAGGCCCCCACCACCTTGATGGCCCCGCGGCGCGGGTTGCGGCGCTTGGCCGGCGGCTCAATCTGGCGGCGTCCGGTGAGGTAGGCGCCCGTGATGGACTCCGGGCTGGCGGCAATCTCCTCCGGCGTGCCGGCGGCCACCACGTGCCCGCCCAGCTCGCCCGCACCCGGGCCCATGTCTATGACGTAGTCAGCCGCGCGGATGGTGTCCTCGTCGTGCTCGACCACGATGACGGTGTTGCCCTGGTCGCGCAGGCTCTTGAGCGTGGCGATGAGACGGTCGTTGTCGCGCTGGTGCAGGCCGATGGAGGGCTCGTCCAGGATGTAGAGCACGCCCATGAGGCCGGCGCCGATCTGGGTTGCCAGGCGGATGCGCTGTGCCTCTCCGCCGGAGAGCGTGGCCGCGGCGCGCGAGAGCGTGAGGTAGTCCAGGCCCACGTTGACCAAAAAGCGCAGGCGCGCGCGGATCTCCTTGACGATGGGCCCGGCAATGACCAGCTGGCGTTCCTCGAGCCTGAGCTGGTCAAAGAACTCCAAGCTCTCCCTGCAGGAGAACTCGCAGACGTCCCAGATGCTCTTGCCGCCCACGGTGACGGCCAGGATCTCCGGCTTCAGGCGGGCGCCGTTGCACGTGGTGCAGGGCACCTCGCGGATGTACTTCTCAAGGTGGGTGCGCATGGTCTCCGACGTGGTCTCCTGGTACTTGTCGAAGAGGATCTTGCGCACGCCCGAGAAGGTGGTGAGCCAGCTGGTGTCACGTCCGTCGCGGGTGTGGTAGTCAACGCGAATCTTCTTGTCTCCCAGGCCGCCGAGAAGGACGTCCTGCGCCTTCTTGGGCAGCTCGGACCAGGGAGTCTGATCCGAGACGCCGATGTGGCGGCACACGGCCGAGAGGATCTGCGGGTAGTAGTTGGAGTGGCCGAAGAGGCTGCCGAAGACCCCATCCGCCACGGAGAGGGACGGGTCCTCGATGAGGGCCTCGGCGTCCACGATCTTGCGGAAGCCCAGGCCGTCGCAGTCCGGGCAGGCGCCGTAGGGAGCGTTGAACGAGAAGTCGCGCGGCTGCAGGTCGTCCATGGAGTGGCCGTGCTCGGGGCAGGCAAGGGCCAGCGAGTACTGCAGCAGCTCGCCGGGGATGCCCTCCGGGTCCTGGCGGTCCGGCAGAAGCCAGAAGCCCACCTTGCCCTGCGCCAACTTGGTGGCCTGCTCGACGGCCTCCGCGATGCGCCCGAGGGAGTTCTCGCGGATGACGATGCGGTCCACCACCACCTCGACGGTGTGCTTGAGCTTCTTCTCGAGCTTGATCTCCTCGTCGAGCTCACGGACCTCGCCGTCCACGCGGACGCGCGAGAAGCCCTCGTGGCGCAGCTCGTCGAAGAGCTTTGCGTACTCGCCCTTGCGACCCAGCACCACGGGCGCCAGCACGAGGGCGCGTCGGCCCTGGGCGCGCGCGAGGACCTTGTCCGCCACCTGGTCAGTGGTCTGGCGCTCGATGACGCGACCGCACTCCGGGCAGTGCGGGGTGCCCACGCGCGCGTAGAGGAGGCGCAGGTAGTCGTAGATCTCCGTCACGGTGCCCACGGTTGAGCGGGGGTTTCTGGACGTGGTCTTCTGGTCGATGGAGACGGCGGGAGAGAGGCCGTCGATGGAGTCAAGGTCGGGCTTGTCCATCTGCCCGAGGAACTGCCGCGCGTAGCTGGAGAGGCTCTCCACGTAGCGGCGCTGGCCCTCGGCGTAGATGGTGTCAAACGCCAGGCTGGACTTTCCCGAGCCGGAAAGCCCCGTGATGACGACGAGCTTGTCTCTTGGAATGTCCACGTCAACGTTGGCGAGGTTGTGCTCCCTCGCGCCACGAATGGTGATTGCCTCCTGGGCCATGCGTCTCTCCCCCAGCGTTGCTCCTATTGGTCGGAACAGTCTAGCATGAAACACCAAACACTTGTACTAAATAGCCGTCCCGCGGACAAAAGCCACGGGACGGCCAACGCAGCTATGGGTCACGGTGCGGGCGGGCGCGAGCCGTCACGCAAGCCAGTAGCGGTTCACGCCGGCGTCGTCCTTCTCGCGGCGGATGCGGCCGCCGCAGACGAGGTGGTCCAGGTGCGCCACGCTCTCGCTCACCAGGAACCAGCGCGTGAGGGCCGGGACCTGCTCCCAGGTCTCGAAGGGCACATGCCAGCCCAGGGCGGGCACCAGCTCGCGGCCGGTGGAGCCCGGACGCTCCGTCACCGCCGCCAGGGCGCGGGCGCTCCTGCGCTCGTGGTGCGCGGCGTTGCCACGGCAGCGCGCGGCAAGGGCCCCCTCCTGGACGCCGTGGCCCAGGAAGGCGTGCTCGACGCCCATGTTTGCCAGGCGGCCCAGCGTGCAGAGCTGGTCTCCCAGGGCGTCGTCCGACCCGCCCCAGAAGCAGATGCAGGTGGAGCAGGCCCAGAGCACCACGTCGCCGGTGAAGGCCAGGGAGCGCTCGGGCAGCCAAAGCGCAGTCTGGCCCGGCATGTGGCCGGGCGCGGGCACCGTCTGGAACTCCCAGCGGCCGCAGCGCACCACGTCTCCGGCGGCAAGGGCCTGGCAGGGCACCTCGTCGCGCTCGAAGTCCGTGACGTGGGCCCAGATGGAGTTGGCCATCTCCTCGGCCTCGGCGGCGCCGACGCCCTCCCCCACCAGTCGCCCGGCAATGTAGTCGCAGTACGTCGGCGTGGAGAAGCGCCTCATGTCGGCAAGCGTGGCGCGGGAGAGCACCACCCGCACGCCCGCCTCGGCAAGCTCGCGTGCCTGGCCGGAGTGGTCGATGTGCGCGTGCGTGCAGAAGAGCGTGGCGCGCGCCGGGTCCACTCCCAGACGCACAAGGGCGCGCATGAGGCGCGTGTCGTTGTAGTCGTCCGGCGTGCCGGTGTCCACGATGAGGGTCTCCTCGCCGTCGCGCACCACGAAGACGTTGACGGACGGCAGGAACGTCTGGCTCATGAGCAGCTCGACGCGCCAGACCTCCGGCTCGTCGAAGACGCGCGTGCAGGCAAAGCCGTCGGAGTCCAGCGTGAACGCGCGAGCGTCGCCCACGGCGCCGGTAATGCGCTCCTCACGGGACTCCTCGGGCAGCTCCTGGCCCTTCTCGACGGCCGCGCTAGTCAACGAGCACCTTCACGCAGATCTTCTTGAGCGGGGCGGGCGCGTCCTCGCAGCAGCCGGGCTTGTGCGCGTCCTCGGGCGGCGTGACCACGATGTCGCCCTCGTGCAGGGTGACCCAGGCCTCGCGCGCCGGATTGGCGTAGAGGCCAAAGTCATCGGCCTCGTTGAAGTCGCAGACGGGCTCGACCTCGTCGATGGGCGCCACGGCCAGGCGCTCGATGCCGCTGATCACAAAGTGGATGTCGGCGTAGCGGCGGTGGGCCTCATAGTTCTTCTCCGCAGCCGGGACGGTGGTGAACTCCATGACGTTGGCAAAGACCTCGTCGCCCATGATGTCGTGGCGGCCGCACTCGATGCCGGCCATGTCGGTGGTGGCCAGCCACTCCAGGGCCTTCTGGAAGCGCTCGGAGGAGATGTCGTTGTGGGACGCGTTCTTGATTGACGAGAAGAGCATGCGTGCCTCCTTGTTGTCCGCTTGGGGGCGCAACGCGCCCAGATGCCCTTACTATACGCCCACTCAAACGCCCGTCCGCAGGCACTTCTCGCCCGCCCTGCCCAATGGCTGTGCTATAAGTGAGCCAAAGCTAACTTAAGCCATGGCTAACTTTTGGGAGGAGACGAGCCATGAGAGGGACACAACCCTACCTGGTAGTCAAGGACCTGATGAAGCACTACGGGGACGGGGAGGCGCGTGTCCAGGTGCTCGACGGCATAACCACGGAGGTCATGCGCGGGGAGGTGTGCGTCATGCTGGGCCCCTCCGGCTCGGGCAAGTCCACCTTCCTGAACCTCATCGGCGGCCTGGAGGGCGCGGACGGCGGCACCGTCAGCGTGGGCGGCTGCGAGCTCACGGCGCTGAGCTCCCGCGAGCTGGGCGAGTACCGCAGGCGCGAGCTGGGCTTTGTCTTCCAGTTCTACAACCTGGTGCCCGACCTCACCATCCGCGAGAACATCGAGGTCACGGCACACCTCTCCGACGCTCCCCTGCCCATGGAGGACCTGCTGAGGTCGCTGGGCCTTTGGGAGCACCGCGACAAGTTCCCTCGGCAGGTCTCCGGCGGCCAGCAGCAGCGCTGCGCCATCGGCCGCGCGCTGGTCAAGAACCCCGGGCTCATCCTGTGCGACGAGCCCACCGGCGCCCTTGACTACAAGACCTCCAAGGAGGTCCTGGAGCTCATGGAGCGCGTCAACCGCGAGTACGGCTGCACCATCGTCATGGTGACGCACAACGCCGCCATTGCCGGCATGGCCGACCGCGTGCTGCGCCTGCGCGACGGCAGGCTCGTGGAGGACAAGGTCAACGACGCGCCGGTCAGCGCCGCCGAGCTTGATTGGTAGGCGCCCCATGACCCCGCTAGCCAGGCGCCTCCCCCGCGAGCTGCGCCGCAACCTCGGCAAATACCTCGGAATCTTCCTGCTCATGTGCGGCTGCGTGGCCCTGACCTCGGGCTTCCTGCTTGCCGCGCACTCCATCGGCGTCATCATCGACGGCATGCGTGACGAGTACGCCATCGAGGACGGGCGCCTCACCACAAGCTTCGAGGCCACCGATGCCCAGCTCGACGCCGCGCGGGCCGCGGCCGACGGCGTGGGCAGCGTCACCTTCTACAAGAACTACTCCATAGACGCGCGCTTCCGCCACGCCGAGGGCGACGACGGCACCAGCCGCACGCTGCGCACCTACGCCCATCGCACCCAGGTCGACCTAGCCGCCTACTGCGAGGGCCGCGCGCCCGAGGCCGACGACGAGGTGGCCGTCGACCGCGTCTTTGCCACCAACAACGGCCTCTCCGTCGGGCAGGAGGTCCTTCTCGGCGGGCGCCCCTACGCCATAGTGGGCATCCTGACCCTGCCGGACAGCCAGGCGCTCTTTGCCAACAACTCCGACTTCACGGTCAACACGCTCACCTTCGGCGTGGCCGAGGTCACCGACGCGGGCTTTGCGGCCCTGGAGGCGGCCGGCGGCGCCCCCGCCTACACCTACTCCTTCCGCTTTGCCGACCGCGACCTCACCGTGGCCCAGCGCACCGACGTGGAGAAGGACATGGTCAGCGCCCTCGTCGACGCCGACGCGCGCGTGGACGAGCTTCTCGACGCCGACTCCAACCAGGGCATTGGTTACGCGGCCGACGACGTCTCCGGAGACTCGGCGATGTGGACCACGCTGCTGGACATCATCGTCGTGATCATGGCCTTTGTCTTTGTGGTGCTGACCAACGCCACCATCGAGGAGGAGAGTGCCGTCATAGGAACGCTGCTGGCCAGCGGGTACCGCCGCCGCGAGCTGGTCCTGCACTACCTGGCGCTGCCCGCCATCGTGGGCGTCCTTGCCGTTGGACTGGGAAGCGCCCTGGGCGTTTCGATCTTCACCAACCCCATGCGCGACCTCTATTACGGCAGCTACAGCCTGCCGCCCTTCCACGTGAGCTGGGACTGGGGCATCTTCGTCAAGACGGCCGTGGTGCCCGTCGCGCTCCTGGTTGGCATCACCCTGCTGGCGCTGCTGCGCAAGATGGGCAAGACGCCCCTGCAGTTCCTGCGCCATGAGGCCGCCGGCCGCTCCGGCACAAAGCGCGGCGTGAGGCTCCTCGAGCGGCTGGGGTTTGTCGCCCGCTTCCGCCTGCGCGTCTTCCTGCGCAACCTGGGAAACTTTGCCACGCTCTTCGTGGGCATCGGCTTTGCCTCGCTGCTGCTGCTCTTCAGCTTGGCCATCCTGCCCACCATGACCCACTACGCCGACAACCTGGAGAACAGCCTGGTGGCCAGCCACCAGTACGTACTCAAGGCGCCGCTCGAGCTGGAAGGCACCGACGACGAGCGCGCCCAGTGGGCCGCGGTCGAGCGCCTTCAGTCTGTTGACGGCGCCATCCTGGCCCGCGCGCAGGACGCCGCCGGCGAGCTCGAGGCGGCGGCAGACGCCCTGGCCGCCAGGCCCAGCCTCACCGCCATGGCCGCCGCCCAGGACGCGCAGGACGCGCTCAATGCGCGCCTGGACGAGGTGGCAGACGCCCTTGGATGCACCCGCGACGAGGCCATCGACCTTATCGACCAGGCGTCCAAAGTAGACGCGGACGACGAGGACGCGCACCCCGTGAACACCACCGACAACGGCGCGGAGAAGATCTCCCAGGCCGAGAAGTACGCCGTTTACACGCTGCAGTACGACCGCGGCGAGGGCAACGGCGAGGAGGCCATCACCGTCTACGGCGTCTCGCCCGACTCGCGCTACTGGAAGGACCTGGGCGTGGGCGGCGGCCGCGCGGTCTTTGGCGGCGGCCTTGTGGATAAGTTCGGCCTTTCCGAGGGGGACACCGTCAGCCTCTTTGACAAGTACGAGGACAAGGCCCACGAGGTGACCTTTGACGGCACCACCTGGGGCACAAGGTCCGACATGAACCTCTACATGAGCCTGGACGACTTCAACGACTTCTTTGGCAACGCAGACGGCTACTTCAACGCCTACGCCAGCAACGAGGAGCTGCGGCTCGACCCGCTCTTCTTTGCGAGCGAGACCACGCCCGACGACATGCGCGCCATCGGAGACCAGTTCGTCGGCATGATGGACGACATAATCGGGATGCTGGTGGGGCTCTCCGTCTTCATCTTCCTGCTCTTCATCTACCTGCTCACCAAGGCGGTCATCAACCGCAGCGCCCGCTCCATCAGCTACATGAAGGTCTTTGGCTACCGCGACGCCGAGATTTCCAAGCTCTACGTGCGCTCCATCACGCTGTGCGTGGTGGCGTCGCTGGTGCTGTGCCTTCCGCTGATCATTTGCAGCCTGACGGCCATCTTCCGCGCCATGCTCCTGAGCTACAACGGCAACATAGAGATCTTTGTGCCGTGGACCGCAATGGCCGAGACCTGCACGGCAGGCCTTGTGACCTACCTTGTGGTGGCGGCGCTGCATACGCACTCCATCAGGCGGGTCTCCCTTTCCGAGGCCCTGAAGGTCCAGGAATAGGGGCAGAAAGAAGCGCGGCAAGCCACGGGGGCGGTCCAGACGGGCCGCCCCTTTTCGTGCCCTACCCTATACTGCTGTGAGCCGGACGCGAGGAGGAACATGGGCGACCAGACGACGCCGAAGACAGAGTTCAGGACGTACGACCACCTGCCTAAGGAGACCAGCCAGCGATGACGCTCTTCATCGACGCCGACGCCTGCCCCGTCACGGCGGACGCCCTCGCAGTGGCAAGGCGCGCCAGCGTGACCGTGGTCATTGCGGGAAACACCACGCAGAACCTGGAGCGGCACGTCAGGGCCACGGACCCGCGCGACGCCGCGCATGCCAGGCGCGGCTTCTGGGTTGACACGCTGGCCGTGAGCACCGGCGCCGACTCGGCGGACTTTGCCATCGTGGAGTCCCTGCAGCCGGGAGACGTCGTGGTCACACAGGACATCGGCCTGGCCGCAATGGTCCTCGGGCGCGGCGCCCGGGCCATTGGCGTGAGGGGACGCGTCTACAGCACCGCCACCATAGACTCTAACCTGTTCATCCGTGCCGAGGAGAAGAAGGTGCGCCGGGCAGGAGGGCGCACCAAGGGCCCCTCCGCCTTCACCGACCGCGACCGCAGGCGCTTCGTGGAGAACCTCGAGGGCCTTCTGGGCATCTGGTAGGGTTCGCGGCGGATTCGACGCCCCTCCCGCCCCCAAATCCGATTGGGAGGGGCGTCGCCCTGCGCAGAAGTCCCCTTCGTGCGAGTGTTTTCCAAAAGTTTGTGCAGAAGTCCCCTTCGTGTGAGCCTGTTTTTGCCCCTTTTGGCGTTTTTGGCCTTCCGTCGATCACAAAAGCCCAGTTGGCAAATTCCAGATACTCGGTCAGACCCCGAAATGGGCTCACACGAAGGGGACTTCCGCACGCCGGAATCGAAATCACTCGCACGAAGGGGACTTCTGTGCAAGGAAAGGCTCTCGGGCAGCCGAGGACCCCGCCTGAGCTCTCGCCGACTCCCCTAAAGCTCCAGCCGCATGAGCACAAGCTCCTGCCAGCCGGACGTCCGGGAGCGGAAAGCCAGCGGGTTGCGTCCAAACTCCACGAAGCCCAGGCTCCGGTAGAGACCGATGGCGCTCGCGTTGTCCGCGACGACCTCGAGCTCCGCCTGGACGTAGCCCATCTGCCTGGCGCACTCGAGGCAGGCCTCCATCAGCGCACGGCCAATGCCGCGGCCCCAATACGCGCACAGGATGGAGATTCCCAGCTCGCAGCGGTGCCTGTTCTTGAAGCGCCGTCCGATGGGGTCCACGCTTGCCGTGCCCACGATCTTGCCGCCAACCACGGCACAGACCTCGACGCACCGCGGGCTCTCCGCGCGTCCGGCAAGCTCGTCCGCAAATCTTCCCTCGTCAAGCGAGTTCTCGTCCGGGTAGCTCAGCAGGTAGTCGGTCTCCGCGTGCGTGAGCTGGAAGACGTCAAAGCACTCGCGGGCATCCGACGCCTCGGCACTCCTGAGCAGGCACGCGTTGCCGTCCTTGAGGACGACGTCCCTCCGGTACCTCATGACCCTCCCCTTCCTCGCGCAACCCCCCTCGCGCAATCGTGGGCATTTGCCGCCAGGCGCGTGCCCTTGGCGGTTTGGGTTCATAATAGGCCAGCAAAACCGAGGGCAGGAGGCACCATGGCACAGGACGAATCGCAGGGCACGGGTCAGGAGAGCGTCCGCGAGCCGAGACTCGCCGACTGTGACATGCGCCCCGCCACCGTCGATGACGTGCCCGCCATCGTCGCCACGCTCGAAGCCGGTCGCGCCCTGCTGGCCGCAGACGGCATCGACCAGTGGCAGGACGGCGCCGGTCCCGACGTCGACCTCGTGACCTCCGACGTCGCGCGCGGCTGGGGCCGCGTCTTCCTGATTGGTGGCCAGGTCGCCGCAACCGCCGCCCTCATCGACGAGCCCGAGCCCGCCTACGACCAGGTGGTCGAGGGCGCATGGCAGACCAGCGGAGACGCCGCCACCCCCGCGGGGGCCACCTCCCCCTACGCCACCATCCACCGCGTGGCCGTCGCCCCGGCATTCCGCGGCAAGCACGTGGCGCAGCGCTTCTACGCCCGCCTCATCGAGGAGGCCCGCGCCCGCGGCTTCGCAGAGATCCGCGTGGACACCCATGCCGACAACGTCCGCATGCAGCACGTCATTGCCAGTGCCGGCTTCACCCGCGCGTGCACTGTGCTCATCGGCAATAACCCCAAGGATCTGCGCTGGGCCTACCAGCTCTTCCTGTAGCGGCCGCCCCGGCGAGGAGCCCGAGGCCGAGCTCGTGGCCATCGCCGACGCCTTCGAGGGCGCCCGCGCGACCGCCGAGGCCGCCGGCGTGCCCGTGCTCGTGGGCCAGCACCGTCGCCACAACCCCTTCGTCCAGAAGGCCAAGCAGATCATCGAGGGCGACGAGCTGGGCAAGCTCACCGTCAGCTCCTTCCACTACATGATCTACAAGAACGACGAGCACTTCGACGTGGAGTGGCGCCGCAAGAAGGGCGCCGGCCCCATCCTGGTCAACCTCGTCCACGACGTGGACCTTCTCCGCTACCTGCTGGGCAAGCCCGTCGCCGTCCAGGGCATGCAGTCCAGCGCCGCCCGCGGCTTTGAGACCGAGGACTCCGCCGTCGTCAACGTCCGCTTTGCCGACGGCTCCCTGGCGTCCATGACCATCTCCGACGCCACCGCCTCGCCCTGGAACTGGGAGGCCACCGCTCGCGAGGACCCGCAGTACCGCCCGTTTGACGCCGACGTCTACTTCATCGGCGGCACCAAGGGGCCCTGTCCCTGCCGCGCCTGCACCAGGTGGGCTACGACGGCGCCTCCAGCTGGCACAAGCCCTCAAGCTGGACGTTCCCGCCGTTGACCCCGCGCTGCCCCACAAGATGCAGCTCAAGAACTTCGTGCGCGTCGTCCGTCGCGAGGAGGAGCCCGTGGTGACCCCCGCCGACAACGTCAAGACCCTGCGCATCTTGAACGCCATCAAGCAGGCCGCCGAGACCGGCGAGCTCGTGGAGCCGTAGCAGCGACCGCGACCTACCTGCAGGTATGACGACGCCCTTCTCGCCAGCACGGCGAGAAGGGGGTTTTGTAGGGGCGGGTTCTTCTCGCCTGTCCTCGCCGTCCCCCGCCCCCTGCCGTTCCTTTCCTGAATCGACGTTTGACACCCATTCGAGAGACCCAGATGTCGATTTAGGAAAGGAACGACCCATCGGCGAGAAGGGCAGCCGGCGTCGGCCGCGCTACAATGGCCACCACAGCGAGGAGGCAGCAATGGCATTCAGGAGAAACGTCGTCTTTGACATGGGCAACGTGCTCATGACCTTTGACGGGCGCGAGTTCGCACGTGCCTTCACGAGCGACGAGAAGGACGCGCGGGCCCTCTACGAGGCGATCTTCGGGCGCGTGGAGTGGTCGCTGCTAGACTCGGGCACCATCGACCACCAGACCATGCTGCGCGTGGCCCTGGCGCACACGCCCGAGCGGCTGCACGCAAGCGTCCGCGAGTGCCTGGCCCGCTGGCCCGAGCACTCGCGCGTCATCGAGCCCACCAACGAGCTGGCGCTGCGCCTGCACGAGGCCGGCTGGGGTGTCTACGTGCTCTCCAACGCCTCGGACCGCATCGAGGAGCAGCTTAGCCGCACGCCCGTCTTCGGCTTCCTCGACGGCATCGTGGTCTCCGGCCGCGAGCGTCTCATGAAGCCCGGTACCGCCATCTTCCAGCTGCTCTGCAACCGCTACGGGCTCGACCCCGCCACGTGCGTCTTCGTCGACGACAACCCCGACAACTGCGAGGCCGCCCGCGTGGCCGGCATGACGGCGTTCCGTTACACCGGCGACGTTGCCGAGCTGGAAGAGTTTTTCGGCGGATTGGGGTAGGCGGGAGCGCAAGGCGGTGCTCTCCCCCGCTGCGTCCTTCTCGCCGGACTGCCGTGAACGTCTGATATAGCAATTCAGCCGTTCAACGAACGCCTGAATTGAAGAGAGGCGTTCACTGAACGGCTGTTTTGACGGGTCAGGCGTTCACGGGCGGCCGGCCGCAACCCGCGCGACGCAGCGACTAGATCCTGTCGGCGATCTGGCGGATGAGAGCTTCGGTCTTGTCCCAGCCAAGGCAGGCGTCGGTGATGGACTTGCCGTAGACGCCGCCGTCCACGGGCTGGTTGCCGTCCTCAAGGTAGGACTCCACCATGAAGCCCTTGACCATGCCGGCAATGTCCTGGTTGCGGCGGCAGGAGTCCAGGACCTCCTTGCAGATGCGGGTCTGCTCGAGCGGGCGCTTGCCGGAGTTGTCATGGTTGCAGTCCACCACCGCGGACGGGTTCTCGAAGGTCTCGCTCGTGTAGCGGCTGGCCAGGCGCTCCAGGTGCTCGTAGTGGTAGTTGGGGTAGTTGCGGCCGTCCAGGCCAATGTAGCCGCGCAGCACGGCGTGGGCCAGCGGGTTGCCCTCGGTGGAGACCTCCCAGTTGCGGAAGATGAAGGACTGCTTGGCCTGGGCCGCGTAGATGGAGTTCATCATCACGGTGGTGGAGCCGGCGGTGGGGTTCTTCATGCCCACGGGCACGGAGATGCCGCTGGCCACCAGGCGGTGCTCCTGGTTCTCAACCGAGCGGGCGCCCACAGCGACGTAGGACAGCAGGTCGACGAGGTACTGGTAGTTGGAGGGATAGAGCATCTCGTCGGCGGTGAAGAAGCCCGTCTCCTCGATGACGCGCAGGTGCATGTGGCGGATGGCCTTCACGCCCTCCAGCAGGTCGTCGGGGGCCTCGGGGTCCGGGTTGTGGAGAAGGCCCTTGTAGCCGGTGCCCTTGGTGCGCGGCTTGTTGGTGTAGACGCGCGGAATGACGACGAGCTTGTCTTTGACCTCGTCGGCCACGCCGGCCAGGTGGTTCATGTAGTCCAGCACGGAATCCTCGCGGTCCGCGGAGCACGGGCCGATGATGAGCACGCGGCGCTTGTCCTCGCCGCGGAAGATGTCGGCCACCTCCTGGTCAAAGGCCACCTTCTTCTGGGCCATCTCGGCCGAGAGGGGCATCTCCTCGCGGATCTCCGCGGGAATGGGAAGCTTGCGCTTGAAGTACATGGACATGTGGTTCTCCCTGTTCAGGTTGTTGCTCGTTGCATTATCGTGGCCGCGTCGCACCCGCGCAACCGCGTGCGGCTAACATGTAACCGTCCATCAACTCGCATCGGCCCAGCTGGCGAGAAGCGCGCCTCTCGCCCCTTGCTGCCGACGCAGAAGGGAGGGCACATGCCCTGCACCACCATCCTCGTGGGCAAGAAGGCGAGCTTCGACGGCTCCACCATCGTGGCCCGCAACGAGGACTCCTCCAACGGCGAGTTCTGCCCCAAGCGCTTCGTCTCCGTGGACCCCGCGGGAAAGACCAGCTACACCAGCGTGATCAGTCACCTCACCGTGCCCCTGCCGCAGGGAGGCGTGCGCTACACGGCCATGCCCAACGCAGACCTCAAGGAGGGCCTGTGGGAGGAGGCCGGCTTCAACGCCCGCAACGTGGGCATGAGCGCCACCGAGACCCTGACCACCAACGAGCGCGTCCTGGCGGCAGACCCGCTGGTGCGCTATGACGCCGCGACCGGCACGCCCGGCGGCATCGGCGAGGAGGACATGGTCACGCTGGTCCTGCCCTACGCCACCAGCGCCCGCGACGGCGTGCTGCGCCTGGGCGCCCTGCTGGAGCGCTACGGCACCTACGAGATGAACGGCATCGCCTTCAGCGACGTGGACGAGATCTGGTGGCTGGAGACCGTGGGCGGCCACCACTGGATCGCCCGCCGCGTGCCGGACGACTGCTACGTCACCATGCCCAACCAGCTGGGCATTGACTCCTTCGACCTCGACGACGCGTACGGCGAGAAGCGCGAGCACCTGTGCTCGCACGACCTGCGCGAGTGGGTTGCCGCAAACCACCTGGACCTCTCTCTTGATGGTCAGCTCAACCCGCGCGACGCCTTTGGCAGCCACTCCGACTCCGACCACGTCTACAACACGCCGCGCGCCTGGGCCATCCAGCGCTTCCTCAGCCCCACGGCCGGCCCCTGGGACCGTGCCCTTCCCGCCGAGGACTTTGGCCCGGAGTGCGACCGCCTTGCCTGGTGCCGCCGCCCCGAGCGCAAGGTGACCATCGAGGACGTCAAGTACGCGCTCTCACTCTGCTACCAGGGCACCCCGTACGACCCCTACGGCCACGACCCGGCGGGGCGCCCCGGCCGCTACCGCCCCATCGGCATCAACCGCAACAGCCAGCTGGCCGTGCTGCAGCTGCGCCCCTACGAGCCGGAGGCCACCCGCGCGCTGCAGTGGGTGAGCCTGGGCTCCAACGCCTACAATGCCCTGGTGCCCCTCTACGCCAACGTGGGCCGCACGCCCGCCTACCTGGAGGACACCACCACCCGCGTGACCAGCGAGAACTTCTACTGGGCAAACCGCATCATCGGCGCCCTGGCCGATGGCGCCCGCACCGGATGCGTGCCGCACGTGGAGCGCTACCAAGAGGCTCTGCCCGCGGCGACGTTTGCCCTGGTTCGCGCCTGCGACGAGCGCGTCCGTGAGGATGCCGTGGCAGGCGATGACGTCTGCGGCGAGCTCGAGGCCGCAAACGACGCCATCGCCGACGATTGCCGCCGGCAGACCGAGGCGCTCCTGGACCACGTGCTCTACGAGGCCTCCATGGGCATGGGCAACGCCTTCTGCCGCTCCGACGGCTAGTCGCAGGGAGAAGTCCGCTGACGCAGACGGGGCGCGCCTCCAGGTGAGACGCGCCCCGTTTTTTGTTTGCGTTGTTGATTGGGCCACGCGATTGGCGGGCCAGCCGCCGAGCTAGGCGCCCAGGACCTCCAGCAGGCGCTTGAACTCGGCCTCGACGTTCATGCCGGTGACGAAGGCCACGCCGTTGATGGTAGGGACGTCGGTGGCGTACTCGGTGCCCATGACATCCACGTAGGCGGCCGCGCCCTCAAGGGCACTCTCGAGCTCGGAGAGCTCCACGGCAACCACCTGGGCGTCAACGGAAGCCTGCTCCAGCATCTTTGTGAGCCTTGCCGCCACCATCTCAGAGGTAGCCACTCCGGACCCGCATGCCACAACAACCTTTGACGCCATATTCCGCCTCCCAGGAAGCCCTTCCATATTCACAGCTTTCTGATTTTACCCAAAAACATGACAGGGACGTTACGCATCGTCTGTCGCGCCTTCGGGGGCGGCACCGGTCACGCCGTCGGACGCCTCCCCCATCCTGCCGCGCGCCCGTGCCAGCAGCGCCGAGCCCTCCGAGGTGAGTGCCGCAAGCGGCTCAGGCAGCGCCACCTCGGGCAGCGTTACCTCCGGCAGGCTCACCTCCGGCACAAAGGCCTTGACCAGCTGGGATATGGCCCGCGCAAGGTAGCGGCGCTCCTCCGGGTCCGTTGCGGCAAGCGAGTCCAACATGGCGGGCAGCGTGGTCTGCAAGTTTCCGGCCATGCTGGCAAACGTGTCCTCCCCGCTTGCGTACAGCACCGAGAAGAGCGTGTTCACAAAGCCCTCGCGCTCCTCCACCGTCATGCTTGAGATCCACTGGTTGAGGGTGTCATCCAGGGCGGCCGCCCCGCGCGCGATGCCCTTTGCCCGCACGAAGTCGCACCCCTCCACCACCCACGAGAACGGGTCGTGCTGAAGGATGCCCACGGTGGAGGAGTCCACCACCGAGTACTCCTCCTGCTGCTCGAAGAGCATGCCGATGAGCGACGAGCGCGGCACCGTCTTGGAGACCAGGCGCGCCCGCTCCTGCCACGAGCTTGCCGCCAGGGACTCGGCCGTGAACCCGGGCCCGTCATGCGAGAAGACCCTCTTAAGCCGCGCGGCCACCCCGGGGCTGCACGTGGAGGCCACGTAGGCAGCGAGGTTTCCGCCCTTGGAGTGGCCGCCCACATAGATGCGTCCGGCAACCGTCGGCGCCACGCGCTCAAGGTAGGCCCTGGCGCTGACCTGCGAGGGGACGTCCCTCTCGAAGGCCATGTTGAAGTCTTCCTTCCAGCCCACCAGGGTGTTGTCGGTCCCTCGGAAGGAGACGTAGGCGTCCCCACCAGGGAGCCTGAGCGTGCAGGCGGAGAACTGCTGCTCCCGCTCTGCGTCCAGGTCCTCCACATAGCACGAGAGGCGGATGCCCCTCATGCGGGGGCTTGCCACCACGCACGCCAGCAGCCGAGAAAGGCCCGCCGAATCCCAGAGGCCCCCGGTCATGCCCTCCAGCCACTCGGCGCGGAAGAGGTCGCGCAGGTCCATGCCCTCCTCCGTGCGGGCCGCTGCGGCCTCGGCGGGCAGCTGGAAGTAGGAAAGGCACGCCAGGACGAGGCTGTCCACGTCGCCCAGCGGGCGCTCGTCGAAGGTCTCGAACTCGTGCGTCAGGTAGCCAAAGACGTTCCTCTCGCGACCATCAGCCGTTCTTGCCATGTGGGTCTTCCCTTCTTCCCGTGCCCTTTGCGCCTCTTGCGTCCCAGCCCGCAGCAGCCGCCGCCGGCGGTCTAGTGCTTGCCGCGGTAGCGCCTCCTGGTAGCGTGAGCGCTGCCCTTGCGGGCGCCCGCCTTGAGGCGCTCCATGACCTCGGCAGCGCTTCCGCCCTCAAAGCGGCTCTTGAGCTCCACCAGCTGGTCCCTGAGCGCGGCGGCGCGCTCGAAGTCCATGTCCGCCGAGGCGCGGGCCATCTCCTCCTCGATCGAGGCCATGACCTGCGCCAGCTCCTCGGGCCCCAGGTCGGCCAGCTCGTCTGCCACCGACTCCGCGGCGGAGCGTTCCTGCGGCGCGCCCTGCTCGTCGGCGCCCTCCCCGGAGGCGGTGTAGAACGCATGGTCCTTGCGCTTGCGCTTACCCACGTTCTCGTCGGCCTCCTGGATGAAGCCCGAGATGTCAGCGATGGACTTGCGCACCGTCTTGGGCACTATGCCGTGCTCGGCGTTGTAGGCCTCTTGGATGGCGCGGCGGCGGCGCGTCTCGTCTATGGCGTCGCGCATGGAGTCCGTGATGACGTCCGCGTACATGATGACCTGGCCCTGGGCGTTTCTCGCCGCGCGACCCATGGTCTGGATGAGGGACCTCCTGTTGCGAAGGAACCCCTCCTTGTCCGCGTCCAGGATGGCCACAAGGCTCACCTCGGGGATGTCCAGGCCCTCGCGCAGCAGGTTGATGCCCACCAGGACGTCTATCTTGCCCTGGCGCAGGTCCCTGATGATGTCCACGCGGTCCAGCGTGGCGGTGTCGGAGTGCATGTAGTTGACGCGGATGCCCTCGTCCAGCAGGTGGTCCGTCAGGTCCTCGGCCATGTGCTTGGTGAGCGTGGTCACCAGCACGCGCTCCTTCTTGGCCACGCGCTCCTTGATCTCTGCCAAGAGATCGTCGATCTGGCCGCGCACCGGACGCACCTCTATGTTGGGGTCAAGAAGGCCCGTGGGACGGATGATCTGCTCCACCTGACACTGCGTGACGGACTCCTCGTAGTCTCCCGGCGTGGCCGAGACGTAGATGAACTGCGGGATGCGCGCCTCGAACTCGTCAAAGCGCAGCGGGCGGTTGTCCAGCGCAGAGGGCAGGCGGAAGCCGTGGTCAACCAGGGTGATCTTGCGCGAGCGGTCTCCCTCGTGCATGCCGCGGATCTGGGGCACCGTGACGTGGGACTCGTCGATGATGCAGAGCATGTCCTTGGGAAAGTAGTCGATGAGCGTGTAGGGCGGCTCGCCGGGGGCGCGGCCGTCGAGGTGGCGTGAGTAGTTCTCGATGCCGTTGCAAAAGCCCATGGTCTCCAGCATCTCGAGGTCGTAGCTCGTGCGCTGGGCCAGGCGCTGGGCCTCCAGGAGCATGTCGTTGGACTTGAGTTCGGCCACGCGGGCCTCCAGCTCCTCGCTGATGGTCTTGAGGGCGTGGTTGACCTTGGGGCGCTCCGTCACGTAGTGGGACGCCGGCCAGATGGGAATGGCGTCAAACTCGCGGACGATCTCTCCCGTGGTGTTGTCTACCTCGGCGATGAGCTCCACCTCGTCGCCAAAGAAGCTGATGCGCAGGGGGTTCTCCGCGTAGGGCGGGAACACGTCCACGGTGTCCCCGCGCACGCGGAAGGTGCCGCGCACCAGGTCATAGTCGTTACGGTCGTACTGGATGTCTATGAGCTCGTGGATGAGGTCGTCCCTCTCGAGCGGGACCTCCTTGTCCACGTTGGGGGCCAGGCCCGCGTAGTCCTGTGGGCTGCCGATGCCGTAGATGCAGGAGACCGACGCCACCACGATGACGTCACGGCGAGAAAGCAGCGAGCTCGTGGCCTGGTGGCGGAGCTTCTCCACCTCCTCATTGATGGAGGAGTCCTTCTCTATGTAGGTGTCAGTCTGGGGGACGTAGGCCTCGGGCTGGTAGTAGTCGTAGTACGAGACGAAGTAGACCACCGCGTTGTTGGGGAAGAACTCCTTCATCTCACTGGCCACCTGGGCGGCAAGCGTCTTGTTGGGCTCCATGATGAGCGTGGGGCGGTTGAGCGCCTCTATGGTCTTTGCCATGGTGAAGGTCTTGCCCGAGCCGGTGACGCCCATGAGCGTCTGGTAGCGCAGGCCCTCCTCAACGCCCTCAGCGAGCTGCTGAATTGCCTGGGGCTGGTCTCCGGCGGGCTCGTACGGCGAGACCACGCGCAGGCGCTCTCCCTCGTGCTCCACGCCAAAGCGGCGCAGCTCGGCGCCAAAGCGCTCCTTGCTCGGTCCCGCGTACTCGGCAGCTCCCATAGAGTCCTCCCCTCAGCCTGTGCACAGAGTGTACCTCATTTGACAAGAGAAGGAAACATCTGTTCTAATTCTGCTCAGGGGGAGGGGACTACGACTCCGCATTGGCCCCGTTGATTGCGGGCACGTGTCACGCAATAGCAAACTGTGCCTGATTTCTGCGACTTCTCGCAAAAAGTCGAACGTCTTTTTGTTGGAAATCACACTTTTCAGGCGGAGTTTGCCTCTACGGGCCATTTGCGACCGCATCGCCTCGCCCAGCGTGCCTTTTGTCGCCCGAGGCCTTTAGAATCAAGGCCAGTGAATCTTTGGGGAGGAGCGTCGTGGAGAAGAACGCGCGGCAGAGTCAGGACAACCAGAAGAAGGCCAGGCCCATGATCTTGGGAGGGGTGGCCGCCCTTGTGGTGGGCAGCGTCCTTCTGGGAGTCACCGAGACAGGCGGCAGCTTCCCGGACGCCCTCGCATGGGGCATCTGGGGCGCGGGCATTGCCATGACCTACGTCGGGTCCCTGCGCAACCGCAAGGAGCTCAAGGCCGCCGCGGCCGCCCGCAAGGCGCCCGTCTCGCCGTCTGCGCCCGGCGTCCGGCCTCCTGCGCCCCAGGCCGGCGCACAGACCGGCACGTCCACCGTGGAGGCCCTCATCCAGAGAAGCGACGACGTGGCCGCCACCCTGCGCGACCTCGTGGCCCACGGCCAGTCCTCGGCCGACTACGGCATGCTGCCCGCCCTCCTGGTACGCTCCGGCCTCATGGACTGGGAGGGCGCCCCGGCCTTTGAGGCAAACCGCCTACGCCGCAACCGCCGCTGGTGGATGCGCTGCGACACCGACGAGCTCACCGAGGGCTCCTACGCCCGCCTGGTGGCCCTCGAGGGCGCCCTCAACCTAGCCGCGGACCTCGCCGAGGGCGCCTGCCCGGACGCTCCCACCGACCAGGCCCGCATCGAGGCCTGCTTCCACGGCCTGGCACGCACTTCTCCCCTGCCCGCACCCCAGGGCCGCACCTTCCCCGTCGGCGAGAAGGACGGCGAGTGGGCCGCGCGCCTGGCACTCTCGGAGTGGCTCGAGGACCTGCCGGTGCCCTTCCGCCTGGTCTCGGCCTTCCAGCTCAACCTGGACGAGGGCCTGGCCTGCGTCGACGTGTCCGTGCCCGATGTCTCATGCCTGGCGCTCGTCGCCCCTGACGACGAGGCCGGCGAGCTCATAGAGGCCCGCCGCTATGCCTGGCGCCTGGCGCTCGCGGTGGCCCGCGGCGCCTTTGCGGCCTCCCCGCGCATCGCCCGCGTGGGCGTGAACTGCACGAGCCATGGCGAGCACGACACGCTCCTCTCGCTGCTCGTCGACCGTGCGGGGCTGGAGGCTCAGCTGGCTGCCACAGACGCCGCAGACGCCGACCCCGTGGCCGGCCAGGCCTGCCGCCTGGACGTGGGCGCAGACGGCCGCCTGCAGCCCGTTGAGCCCCTGCTCTCGCGCGGCGACAAGCGCCTCAACCCCGAGGCCCGTTGGGACCTGGTTGAGCTGAACCGCGCCGACGCCTCGCCGGCCATCCGCGAGGCCTGCGGCGCCATGCGCGTCTGCGACCTGGGCATCAACGAGAACGCGCCCCGCGTGGCCGCATGGAACGGGCTTGTCCACGAGCTTGGCGTCACCACCTCCGATGCCGTGAGCCGCCTCATGGCCGCCCGCGACGCCTCGGAGGACCCGACGGTGCGCGAGGCCTGCTCCCGCACGTGTCAGGCGCTCGTGGACGGCACGGCCGACGTGTCCGATGTCCAGGCGCTGGCCGGGACCTTTGCGATGGGAGACTCCCTCGAGCGCGCCTACCGACAGGCGGCCGACCTCGCCAACGGGGACGCCACGCCACCTGACCTCGAGCGCGCCCTGGGCATCCTCGACGCCGTCCTGGTGCCGCTCGCCCAGGCGGGCACCTACGCCGATGGCCCCACGCGCGTATGCCGCTACTTCAACTCCGCAGCGGAGCGCGTGCTCCTCAACCTCACCGCAGCCGACGGCCGCGACGTCATGCTGGTGCCGGACGCCTACTACGGGTCCCACTCGCTGGCCGTCCGCGTGCTCACGCAGCTGGGGCGTGCCGAGGAGGCGCAGGTCCACGCCGACGAGCTTGCTCGCATTGCCCCCGTCACCGTGGACGCCGCGCTCACGCGCGTGAGGATGCTCGAGGCCCAGGAGCGCATCTTCGAGTGCGCGGACGTTCTTACCGAGGCCCTGGGCTACGCCGTCACGGCCCGCGAGATGTCCATCTGTCACTACCGCCTTGCCTACATGGAGTGGCGCCTGGGCAGAAATCGCCTGGCCATCGCCTGCTACGAGCGCTCCATCAGCCTCAGCGGGGAGGTCGCCGACCAAGCGCGCCAGGAGCTCGAGGAGCTTCTCGACACCGAGGAGGGCCTCACCCACCTTGACGCCGACGAGGCCGCCCGGGAGCTCGCCGCCGCGCGCATCCCCCTGGGAGACGACGCAGGCGCCCGCCAGGCCATGGAGAGGGCCGCGGCCGCCTGCGTGGACGCCCGGCTCATGGGAATCTCCCGCGCCTACCTTGCGGTGGCGTTGGAGGTCGACCGCGACGACGCCCTTCTAGGGGTCTACCGCTCGCTGGCGTCCGTGAGCCCGGAGGGGTAGCTCCTCTGGTAGCCCTCGTAGGCCAGGGTGACCTTCTGCAGGTAGGCGCGGGTCTCGGCGAAGGCGATGTCGTCCGGGATGACGCCGCCCTCGTCGAGCCAGCCCTGCACCGTGCCGATGCCGGCGTTGTAGGCGGCCACGATCTCCTCCGTCGACGAGAGGTGCTCCTGCAGGTAGCCCAGGTAGGCGCAGCCAAACTCGATGTTGGTGGCGGGGTCGGTGAGGTCGGTCGCGTCCCAGGCGGCGCCGTCCACAAGGCCCATGTCCACCAGGCTTCTGGCCGTGTCGGGCATGACCTGCATGAGGCCGATGGCGCCCGCCGGCGAGGTGGCCGTGGGGTTCCAGGAGGACTCGCACTTGATAACCGCGCAGACAAGGTCGGGGTCCACGCCGTGGCGCGCCGTGGAGGCCTCGATGGCGGCGACGTCGCTCACCGGGTAGAGGAGCTGGCGCCCCAGCGTGGTGGGCGCGGCGTCCAGGGCTGCGCAAAGCCCCAGCGTGCCTGCGAGCGCCAGCATGGGCAGTGTGCGGTACCAGCGCAGGAAGCGACCCTCCCTGCGGCCGCGGCGCCTAGCCACGCGCTTCTCCCCAGCCGGAGGCCTGGCGCGACCCCCACCAGGCGTCGAGCGCCCGGGCAAGCTCCTCGGGGGCGCCGGAGTTGTCCAGCACCGTGTCCACGTGCTCGCACAGGTACTCCTCGCTCGGCTGGTTGGCTACGCGCCGGTCGAAGTCCGCGCCGTCCATGCCGCGGCCGATGGCGCGGACACGGCGCACCTCGACGGGGCATGTCACGCAGACCACCTCGTCGGCCAGGTCGAGCATGTCCTCGACGCGGTCCAGCAGCGGGACCTCCACCACGCAGACGGCGGGCGCGGTGAGGCAGCAGCCCTCGCCCTCAAGCATCCGAACCAGCATGCGCCTGATGTGCGGCATCTCGATCTTCTCCAGAAGGGCGCAGGACTCGGCATCCGCAAAGGCGCGACGGGCCAGAAGGCCACGGTCGAGCTCTCCGGTCTGGGGGTCCACGAGGTCATCCCCAAAGGCACGGGCAAGCTCGGGCAGGCAGTCGCTGCCCGGCTCCAGGACGGCGCGGGAGACCTGGTCAAGGTCGATGCGCCAGGCCCCGCGGCGCTCGAGCTCGCGGGCCACGCTGGACTTTCCGGAGGCGATCCCCCCGGCGAGAAATACGGTGTACAAGTTGGCTCCCTGGCTTCCCTGAGTGCGTGTGAGGTGCGTTTTGCGGGATGCCTCATCTTCTCACATGCCGGGTGGCAGCACGCGTGCGCCATCAACCGTCCACAGCACGGGGTCGGGCAGGGCGGCGGACTCCGCCGGGGAGTGCGTCACCCAGAAGACGGTCTTTCCGACAAGCCGCGGCAGGAGCCAGCCCATGACCAGGCATGCGGTCCCTTCGTCGAGGCCGCGGAGGGGCTCGTCGAGAAATACCACGTCGGAGGGGGCAAGCGCGGCCCGCAGCAGGCTCACGCGACGCTTCTGGCCACCGGAGAGCTTGCCCGCCGCAGCGGCCTCGAGGCCCTCCATGCCCACCGCGGCCAGGGCCTCGCGCGTTTGGTCCAGCAGGGCTGCGCGCTCGGGGCCGCGAAGGCTCCCGTGTGGCAGACGCACGTTGGCGGAGACCGTAAACGCGTCCACGAGCCGGTCCTCCTGGAAGGCCGCCGCAAGACGGGCCCCCGAGGGGCGCACGATGATGCCTGCGACAGGCTCCTCAAGACCCATGAGCAGGCGCAGCAGCGTGGTCTTGCCCGCTCCGGAGACGCCGCAGACCACGTGCAGGCGGCTGGCGGCAAAGTCGGCGGTGACGTGCGACAAGACGTCCTTCTCGCCAAGGCGGACGGTTACGTCTAGCAGGGAGTATGCGGGTGCGGGGGCGCTCACGGGCGGGCCTGCCAACGAGCCTGGGCCCAGTCCAGGACGCGGCCCAGCAGGGCCTCCAGCCCCACGGAGAGGGCCACGATGACCGCGGTCCACGCAAGGAGGTCCGGGGTGTCCAGGTAGACCTTGGCGTCATAGAGGTGGATGCCGATGGAGGGCGCCGGCAGGCCGATGACCTCGGCCGCAATGCCGCTCTTCCACGAGAGGCCCATGGCCAGCGAGAGGCCGGCGCGCAGGTACGGCGCCACCTCGGCGGCGTAGATGGTGGAGACGCGCGCCCAGCCGCGGACGCCAAAGACGTCTGCCATCTCCAGCAGGGCGGGATCGGTCTGGCGAACGCCGGCGAGCACGTTGGTGTACATGACCGGGAAGGCCATCAAGAAAGAAACCGCCACCGAGAGCCGGCGCGAGGGCACCCACATGAGCAGCAGCACCACGAAGGATGCCACGGGCGCCGCCTTGACGGCCCCCACCAGCGGGGCGAGAAGCCCCTCCACCACACGCGACCTGCTCGCCCACGCGGCAAGCGCCACGCCGGCCACGACGGCCAGGCCAAAGCCGACGGCGACGCGCCCCAGCGAGAGGCCGACGGAGACCCAGAAGTCCGCCTGGCAGACGAGCTGGGCCAGGCGGCACGCCACCACGAGGGGTCCCACCAGGACGATGCGCGAGGCCACCGCCGCGCTCGCCAGCTGCCAGACGAGGAGCCAGAAGACGGCCACGCCGAGGCGGCGGGCCCACGTGCGGGCGCCCAACGGCCCGGGGGCCATCTTCTTCCTCTGGTCGGTGTGCCGGTCGGCCAACGCGGGTCGCCTAGGCTCCGTAGTAGAAGTCATCGCCGGGAAGGGCGCCGCCCACGGCCTGCGGGTTCTGGCCGTGCAGGATCTCAAGGTAGCCGGAGAGCTGGTCCTTCATGTCCTGGCCGGCCACGAAGGTGATGTTGCAGGCTGGCAGGGCCTTGGCAGCCACGGCCTCGGGCACGATGTCATAGCCGCCCACGAGCTTGGCGGCCTCCTCCACGTTGCCGTTGACAAAGTCCACGGACTCGCGGTAGTGGTCAAGAAAGGCGTCCACGGCCTCGGGATGCTCGGCGGCAAACTCGGAGCGCACCACGGCCACGCCGGTGATGAGGCGAGCCTTCTGGCCCGCGGCCTCGCAGGCGGACTCCCACTCCCGGTTGAGGTCGAGCGCCACACGGATCTTGTCGTTCTTGACCTGGGCCGTTGTCACGAAGGGCTGGGGCAGCATGGCCACGGCGCCCGTGCCCTCGGCCAGGGCCGCCACGCACTCGGCGTGCTCGCTCTTCCACTCGATGGTGACGTCGGAGTCGGGGTCAAGGCCCGCCTGGCGCAGCACGTACTCCAGCGCGTACTGGGGCGTGGCGCCCTTGCCGGCGGAATAGATGGTGCGTCCGCGCAGGTCAGAGACGGTGTTTACCTCCTCGCCCAGCTCGCAGACGTAGAGCACGCCCAGGGTATTGACGGCCACCACGCGCACGCCGCCCTCGGTCTTGTTGTAAAGCACGCTCGCCAGGTTTGCGGGCACCGCGGCCACGTCCACCTCGGACTTTGCGATGAGCGGAGTGACCTCGTCGGCAGAGGCCAGGATCTGGAACGACCAGTCCTCGTCGGCCAGGTTGCCGGCATCGGCCTCGCTCATGAAGCGGACCAGGCCCATGGCCGTCGGGCCCTTGAGGGCGGCGGTGCGGACGGCGACGGGCTCCGCCGTCGCTGCGACGTCGGCATCCCGGGCGGGCGTGGCGGCGTCGTTGCCCGCCGCGCAGGCGCAGCCGGCAAGTCCGATCGCGGTGCCGCCCAGGGCCGCCGCCTGCAGGAACTCTCTTCTGTTCAGCATGTGATGCTTCCTCCCCTTTTTGCGTTGCGAACCAAGGTTGGCAAGCGCCGGGCCCTTTGTCAAATGGGTCGTCGGGCGCCGCGGCGGCCGGCGCCCGGCGGCCATGCGGGCTTGTGCCGGCATCCTAGCCCGGCAGCCCCTCCACCAGGACAAACGACGTGCCCGCACCCAGCGTGAGCTCGTCGGCTGGCCGCACCTGGCGGCGAACGCCGGACTCCAGGCGGACGCGCCCTCCCCCGGCGGGGGTGAGCCAGCTGCCGTTGGTTGAGCCCAGGTCCATGGCCCACCAGGCGTCGCCCTCGCGCCACACGCGCAGGTGCCGAGAAGAGACGTCCGCCTGCACGTCGGTGAGATCGGCCGCGCCGGTGGCCAGCGACCCCACGACGCAGCCCTCCCCCGCCGGGTTCACCCACCAGATGGAGCCCGTGACGTAGCCGTCGGCCACGCGCAGGAGGCCGAGGCTGGGGACGGGACGCTCCCGCGGGAGGTCCTTCTCGCCTGGGGCCGGGTCCGCGAGCTCGGAGGAGACAGGGGTGTAGGCGCGCGGGCCAGCCAGGCGGGCCTCGCGGGCCAGGACGTAGTCCACGGCGGCGGCAGAGCTCGCCGAGCAGCCGGCCGCAACCATCAGCATGAGGGCGCGCGAGGCTCGCTCAACGACGCCGAGGTCATCCTGACCGGCAATGCGCCGCAGGTAGTTGCGGTAGGGACGGGGGTCGGAGCCAAAGGACGAGAGGGCGTCGTCCATGGCCGACGCCTCCTCGGAGAGCACCATGCCAAGCACGTCTTGCGCACTCATGGGGCGGCGGCGCCAGAGCCCGAGCTCACGGACGCGACGAGCGTGCCGCCAGGCGCGGAATAGGAGCCGCCGGAAGCCGAGGGGTCACCGGAGGCGGCGGCGTCCTCCTCTGCGGGCGCGGCATCCTGCGCGTCATCGCCGGCTGCGTCCGGGGACGCGGCCGCCCCATCGACGGCGGCGTCTACGGCGGAAGTCGGGGGCAGCGTCGCCACGAAGGCACCCATGCCCACGGCAACCAGGGTGAACGAGAACGCAATGATGGCAAGACGGGCCGTGGGGAGCGCCAGGCGCACCCTCCCAGCTGCGGAAATGTTCAGAAACTCAGGCAGACGCGCCATGTGCACCCCCTCCCTTTGACTCCAGTCACGTAAGGATACTATGCCACCAACCTGGCCTCGGTGGCCGTGAGGCCCCTCGGCAGCCGGACCCAGGTTGCACAGAACGCACCTTCGTGTGAGGATTTTCCTCGGCCTTGCGCAGAAGTGGCCTTCGGGGACTGCGGCAGCATTTCCGCACCAATCCTAGCCGACC
>CAJMPT010000009.1 GCA_905215465.1 uncultured bacterium
GTAGTACGTGGTGATGTACTCGTACGGCACCTGCTCACCGCCGATATCGGCGCAGGTGGTGTGACGTACCGCCAGAAGGGCGATGTCCTTGGCGCGCAGCAGGTTTTGCTGCTCGGGGGTCGGGATGACGGCACTTATGGACATGCGGCACAGACCGGTGTTGATGCCGAGCGAGCGCACGTACTCGTAAAACGAGCCGTTGAGGCACTCAACGCTGATTGCGGGGATGACCGCCGCCGAGATGCAGGTGTCGCTGATGGCCACGGGAATGTCGTCGCCGGTGCGCAGGCGCACGAAGTGGTGGATGAGGTCATCGTCGGTGAGCTCGAGCGCCTCTTGGGCCTTGGGGTAAGTGGAGGCAGGGACGACCTCGTACGTGAGGAGCTTGGAGCCGGCCTTGAGCCCAATCGCCGCCATGTCCTCTGTGAAGCTCGTGCCGGCAGAGAGGCTCTTATCCACATGGTGACGCCGTACGAAGCTGCCTCGTCCGGGGACACGCTCGATATATCCGCTTGCAGAGAGGTTCGAGAGGGCCTTGTTAACCGTCATGCGCGAGAACCCGAACTTCTCGCACAGCTCCTCCTCGGTGGGAATCTGATCCCCGACCTTAAGCGTGCCGAGCTGGATCATCTGGCGGATGCTCTCCTCGACCTGCCGGTATTTAGGTTCCTTGGACAAAGTGCGCCTCCTTCATGTATTGCTTGGCACAAAGGTACACAATCGTCGATGAAATATATAGACAAATCTGTAACAAAGAAGAAAAGAAGTGCAATAGATATCAAAAGATAACCGGGATATGATTCGTGTCCGGAGGATTCTCAAGTGTCGGGAGGTCCATAGTGAACCATTACCAACTGGTAAAATGCCGCTTACCGGCTGAATAATACCGCTCATCCGATATTGCCATTACAAAGCAAGTCTATGTATATACAAATACGTCAAGCACGGAAAACACGACCGAGACTGACGACCACCAAACGGGAGGCACTATGATTACCAAGCTCGACGACCCCAGCATGTACGGCTACATCAAGGACACGGGCCACGCGCTGCGCAATGCCTACAAGGAGCGCGCCCTGTTCTGCGACCCCTTCGTCGATCTCATGAAGAGCCACGACTTTAAGCGCGTCTATCTCGTGGGCTCCGGCACCAGCTACAACGCCTCCCTTTACATCGCCACGCTGTTCCAGCGCTACTGCAAGGTCGAGGCCTCCGCGGGCTTCCCGACCCGCTTTGACGAGAGCGACATCGCGACCTCCGGCGCCTATCGCCCCGATCAGGTCCTGATCATCGGCGTTTCTCAGTCCGGCACCTCCGTCTCGACCATCGACGTCATGCGCCGTGCCCACGAGGCGGGCTTCTACGCCCTCGCGCTTACCGATGTTATGGACAGCCCCGTGACCGAGTCCGTCGACTCCGCCATCCGCCTGCTCACCGGCAAGGAGGAGGTCCACGTCGAGACCCGCGGCTATCAGGTCAGCCTCTTTGAGGGCTACCTGCTGGCCATGTCCGCTGGTCACGCCCTCGGCACCATCGACGACGCTTCCTTCAAGGCTCGTCTTGAGGCGGCGCGCGCCCTCGCCGAGTCCTACGACCACCTCGTTGAGCAGGCGGACGCCTGGTACGACGAGAACGTCTTTGAGCTCATGGCCCTTACCCGCGGCTATGTGTGCACCTACGGCATCAACGTCTGCACCGCCGAGGAGGCCGAGCTCAAGATGAACGAGACCTACCACAAGCCGGTTCGCGGTTACGAGCTCGAGGAGATGATCCACGGCCCGCACTATGCCCTCGACGAGAACAACTACACATTCTTTGTCGCCCCCGACGGCCCCGGCATCGAGCGCATTCCGTCCTTCCTCAAGTGGTACGAGGACAACAAGGTGACCGAGCACGTCTTTGTCGTCACTTGCGGCGACCACAAGGGCGAGTTCGGCCCGAAGTCCATCTGCTTCGAGGAGGAGATCTCTGACGAGCTCACCCCGCTGGCGATGGCAATCCCGTTCCAGATCATCTCCTGTCGCAACTGCATCAACGCAAAGATCGACACGCGCTACCGCCCGGCAAATCGCACCTCGTTCGCCCACCTCAACTAAGCGGAGGCATTCGTATGAGCCAGATCCTCGTCGCCACCCACTCCACGCTCGCGGAAGGTTTCGCGCAGGCCGTGAAGTTCTTCAAAGCGGACGCAGACAACGTCCACTTCCTCAACGGGTACGTCCAGAGCCAGGAGTTCGAGCGCGAGCTCCGCGAGCAGCTCGATGCGCTGCCCAAGGGCGAGCCTGTGGTGGTTTGCACCGACATCCCCGGCGGTTCTGTCAACCAGGTGGCCATGAAGCTGGCCGACGAATACGGGTTTATGCTGGTCAGCGGCGTGAACATGCCGTTTATGCTCGAGCTTGCCTATAGTGACGACGTCACTTACGGCGCTCTGGCCGCGACGGTGGCCAACGCTCGCGAGCAGCTCATGCTGCCGTTGGCGCAGGATGTCAAGCCCGTGGCTCCGGCTGCCAAGGACCCTGTCGCCAAGGCATCCGCAAAGGCTGGCAAGGGCAAGCCGTCAATCATGCTCGTTCGCGCCGACGACCGTCTTATCCATGGCCTGGTCGCGGTTGCTTGGACTTCTCACCTGGCGCCGGAGACCATCCTCGTTGCCAATGACGCCGCCGCTGCCGACGACTTCAAGAAAAACGCTCTCAAGCTGGCCAAGCCCGCAGGCGTGAAGCTCTTCATCAAGCCTATCGAGAAGGCCGCCAAGGCCCTCAACAACCCCGTCAACGACGGCAAGAGGATCTTTGTGGTTACCCAGACCGTCGAGGACGCCGAGCGTCTGTACAGCCTGCTCGACGATGCCCACAAGTTCAGCAAGCTCAACATCGGCACCGCCGGCGTAAACAAGAAGCCCGGCGAGAAGTACGTTGCCATCATCCCGCAGGTGTACACCACCGCCGAGGAGTTCGCCGCGGCAAAGAAACTGCACGACGCTGGCGTCAACGTCTTTGGCCAGGCCAACCCCACGCTCGAGAAGGCCGATTTCGCGGCCATCGAGCACGCTCTGAACTAACGGGAGGCGGTCCGCGGGCGTCGTGCTTCTTGCCCCGGGCCGCTGCTCCCTGAGGTTTTCAAACAAGAGTAGAAGGAGAAAGGAAGCACTATGCTGCAAGGATTCTTGGTCGCCCTTGTTTCGGCGCTGATTTACCTTGAGTCGCGCCTAGTCGGCCAGCACATGCTGGACCGCCCGATCATCATCGGCCCCGTCGTCGGCCTCATCATGGGCGACCCCGTGACCGGCCTTGTGGTCGGCGGTCAGCTTGAGCTCGTGTGGATGGGCCTGAACGGCATCGGCACCACCACGCCGCCGAACGTCGTCGTCGGCTCCGCTCTCGCGACGGCGCTCGCCATCAGCACCGGCGCCTCTTACGAGACCACGCTTGCGCTTGCCGTGCCCATCGCCGTCGTGGCTCAGCTGTGCGACATCGCAGCGCCCATCGTGAACACGTTCTTTGCTCACCAGGCCGACCGCTTTGCCGACCAGGAGAACTACCACGGCATCGACCTGTGCATTTGGGGCGGCGGTATCGTCTACTTCCTCTTTAAGTTCGTGCCCATCTTCCTGGGTTACGTTCTCGGCTCTGGCGTCATCACCAGCTTCGTCGACCAGATTCCGCCCGTCATCCAGGACGGCCTCAACCAGTCCGGCAACCTCCTTCCCGCGCTCGGCGTTGCCATGCTGATCCAGCTGACCTGGGACAAGAAGTTCGGCGTGTTCCTGTTCCTTGGCTTTGCCCTTGCCGCGTTCCTTAACGTGAGCACCCTCGGCGCCGCGTTCTTCGGCGCCATCGCCGCGGTCATTTACTACATGCTCAGCGGCAAGCAGGCCCCCGCGGCCGCCCTTGCGACCCAGGGCGCCGCGTCCGAGCCCATCGACGACGAAGATGATGAGGAGCTGTAACCATGGCAGAAGAGAAGAAGCTTAGCCAGAAGACTCTGCGTCATGTCTTCAACCGCCACTACCAGCTCCTTGGCTGCTTCAACTACGAGCGCCAGATGTCTACCGGCTATGCCTACACGATGATGCCGGCGCTGAAGGAGCTCTACAAAGATGACCCGGAGGGTCTGAAGGAGGCCGTCAAGCGCCATCTCGAGTTCTATAACTGCGCGACCTCCACGAGCCCGTTCCTCATCGGCCTGACCTGCGCCATGGAGGAGCAGAACGCCTCCGAGCCGGAGGAGTACGACGCCGGCTCCATCACCTCCGTCAAGGCCGCCCTCATGGGCCCGCTTGCCGGCATCGGCGACTCGTTCTTCTGGGGTACGTTCCGAGTCATCGGCGCGGGTATCGGTGCTCCCCTGGCTGTTGCCGGGAACGTTCTGGGCCCCATCATCTACGCCCTCATTAACGTGATCCCGTCCGAGGTCGTGCGCCGCGTGGGCTTCAAGATCGGCTATGACGGCGGTTCGAAGTTCCTTGAGCGCATCTCCAGCGACGGAACCCTCCAGAAGGTGACTGAGGCTGCGCGCATCATGGGCCTTATGGTTATCGGGGCCATGATTCCCTCGATGGTTACCCTGACCTTGGGCGCGACTGTCGACATCAACGGCGCACAGGTCGTGTTGCAGGAGATCATCGACCAGATTTGCCCGTTCATCCTGCCTCTTGGTCTCGTGGGTGGCTGCTACAGCTTGCTCAAGAAGGGCAAGTCTGGCACGGCCGTCATGTTCGGCCTGCTGGTCCTGGGCATTGTGCTGGTCGCCCTCGGCTTGGTGTAAGGCGCCTGAACCAGCATCCTCTTTGATCGCCCGGCCGTTCCTGGCCGGGCGATTTTTTAATGCGCGCGCACGGCAAGGGGGCGTGGCCCGGAGGCGGAAAGTGCGCAGTCCCCGCGATACAATGACGGCGGAGAAACGCTGAAAGGGGAGCAAATGGAGTTCGTGTCGGGCAAGTTCAACCAGCCGGAGTGCAGGCTTGACGACGGTCGTGCCCTGTCTGACCTGGTAGACGAGCAGAACGCGTCGCGCGCGGAAGCACCGGCGGGCAATCCCGAGATGGACCGGCTCGTCCGCACCATCTGGCGGCTGCGCCAGGCCGACGGCTGCCCCTGGGACCGCGAGCAGACCCACGGCTCCATCACCAAGAACATGGTCGAGGAGGCCTACGAGGCCGTTGACGCCATCGAGGCAAACGACGTCGCGCATCTCTGCGAGGAGCTCGGCGACGTGCTCGAGCAGGTGCTTCTCCACGCGCAGATAGCCGCCGACGCCGGCGAGTTCACCATCGAGGACGTGGCCCACGGCCTCAACGAGAAGCTCGTCCGCAGGCACCCACACGTCTTTGGAGACCTCGCGGCAGCCTCGGACGGCCAGGCGCCCGCCGGCTACGAGCAGGCTCGCGACGGCGATCGCGTCCTGGACATCTGGGATGACGTCAAGCGCCTTGAGCGCGAGGCCCGCGGCCAGCTGAGCGACGTCGAGCCGGGCCTGCTTGACTCCGTGCCCCAGAGCCTGCCCGCCCTCATGCAGGCGCAGAAGATCTCGAAGCGAGCGGCAAAGGCCGGCTTTGAGTGGGCCGACCTGGCCGGCGTCTGGGACAAGGTGGCAGAGGAGCGCGCGGAGTTCGAGGCGGAGGAGCCGGGCACCGCGGCATCGCAGGAGGAGTTCGGAGACCTGCTGTTTGCGCTGGTCAACGTCGCGCGCTGGTCTGGCGTGGACGCCGAGGAGGCCCTGGCCGCGTCAAACCGCAAGTTCCGCCGTCGTTGGGCGCGCATGGAGGAGCTCACCCGCGCGCAGGGCCGTGCCGTGGAGGACCTCTCGACCGTCGAGCAGAACGAGCTTTGGGACCGTGCTAAGGGTGAGGAGAAGCCCGCGGAGTAGCCGGTGCCTGCGTGGCCTTTGGTATAACAGGGTTGAGGGCTGTGCCGCGCAAGCGCGCGCCGCCGTCACGCCAACATCGAACTAGAAATGAACCAGGGCATGATTGACTCTTCTACCAGGCGCTCCTCTGCAGAGCAGGGCACTCCACGCGTCTATGACCGGCCTCGCCCGGCCGTGACCGAGTTCTCCCGGCGGGGGTCGAAGACCACTGTCTCGCAGGAGTTTGCAGCTCACACCGGCGCCGCCGCAAAGAGCCTGGGCTCCGTCCTGGGCCGGGGCAGTCGCGTCGCGTCGGGCCGTCCCGCTGCCGCGGCGCGCACTTCTCGTCGTGCGGAGAGGCCGGAGCGCCACAACGCCACGGCTCGCGTGGAGGCCGCGCAGCAGGCCAAGGACGCCGTGGCCGCAAAGGCCGGTGCGGTGGGCGGCTTCTATGCTAGCCACAAGCTGCTGTGCATTGCGGTGGGCGTGCTGGTTGCCGCCGCGCTGCTGCTCTACGGACCGACGGCCACCTACTACCGCGCCTGGCGCGCCGGGCTTGACCTGCAGGCCCAGTACGACGCGCTGGCCCAGAGCAATGACCAGATCCAGCAGCAGAACGACGCGCTTCTCACGCGCGAGGGCATAGAGGAGGAGGCTCGCCGCCGCGGCTACGTGGGTGCCGGCGAGACGGGCGTCGTGGTGGAGGGCCTGCCGGACGACTCCGCCAGCTCTTCTGACGCCACTCCGGAATACCCCTGGTACGTGGGCGTGGGCGACGTGATCTTTGGATACGAGGGGCAATGATGACCAGGGTAGCCTGCATAGACATTGGAACCGTTACCGCTCGCCTTGCCGTGGCGGACGTCGAGGGCGGGCGCGTGGTGCGCCTGGCCAAGCGCTCGCAGATCTGCAACCTGGGCCAGGACGTGGACAAGACCCACCGCCTGCGCCAGGACGCCATGGAGCGCGTCTTTGGCTGCGTGGCAGCCTATCTTGAGGAGGCCCGTCGCGCCGGCGCCACCTCGGTGTGCTGCACGCTGACCAGCGCCGCCCGCGACGCGCAGAACGCCCGCGAGCTGGGTGCCGCCCTGGCCTCGCTGGGCCTTGAGCCCATGGTCATCCCGGGCGCGGTTGAGGGCTCGCTCACCTTCCTGGGCGTGGCGCAGGACTTTGTGGGCCACCGCATCCTCGTGGCCGACAACGGCGGCGGCTCCACGGAGCTGGCAATGGGCTGCCTGGGAACGGACGGCATTCTTGAGCTTGACTTTGTTCGCTCCGTTGACGTTGGCTGCCGCAGGCTGACCGAGCGCTTCCTTGCGGGGGAGGGTCCGGCCGCCGCTGGCGCGCTTCTGTCTGCGCGGGAGCTTGCCGGCCAGAAGTTTGCGCCTGTGATTGCCGAGGGCGGCCTGCGTGCGGCAAGCGCCGCGGCAGCTGCGGGCGGCACCGCTGCGTCCGTCGCCCCCGAGCGCCTGGTGGTCTGCGGCGGAACGGTGACCACGATGGTTGCCGTCAAGAAGGCGCTTGACCCCTACGATCCCGCGCAGGTCCACCTGGCCACGCTCTGCGCGGCAGACGTCCAGGGCATTCAGGACCAGCTCGCAAGCCTTTCTGTGGAGAAGCGCGCGGCGCTGCCGGGCATCCAGCCCAAGCGCGCGCCCGTCATCCTGGGCGGCGTCTGCGCCGTGGCCGAGCTCATGGCCCAGACCGGGTTTGACCAGCTCACGGTTAGCGAGAGCGACCTTCTCTTTGGGCTCTCCCTTGCCGCCGCGGCCGCGCTCGAGCGCCGCGACTCGCCGGTCATCTGGAAGCCCGAGATGCGCCCGCTCGTCTCGCCGCAGGGCTAGGTGGGCATGCGCTAGACTGGATGGCACTCTGGGGGCGTGGCGGAATTGGCATACGCAGTGGACTTAAAATCCACGGCCGAAAGGATTGTGGGTTCGAGTCCCACCGCCCCTACCAGTACCTCTGATATACTCAGAGCTTGCGTCCCCATCGTCTAGAGGCCTAGGACACGGCCCTTTCAAGGCTGTAACACGGGTTCGATTCCCGTTGGGGGCACCAGACATTGCAGCAGGTCAGAGGGATTCGAGCCTCTGGCCTGCTTCTTTTTTCGCGGTACGCCGCATGGAGTTGCGCAGCGTTACGCCGTACTCCGCAGATGCAAAACCCGGCCGTTGACTCCCCCGGCAATGAAGCTATACTTCTCTGTTATTAGATGGTTGTCTAACTATCTAATAACAGAGAAGTACAAAGACGACCAACCAAGGAGGCGTTATGGCAGGAGAGGGATTCAAGGCGCTCGCTGACCCGACGCGCAGACGCATTCTCGAACTGTTGGAGACCGACGACCTCACGGCAGGCGAGCTCGCCGCGCACTTCGACATCAGCAAGCCCACGCTCAGCCATCACCTGGCAACACTCAAGGCCGCCGGCCTCGTCACGGACGAGCGCCATGGCCAGAACATCGTCTACAGTCTCAACACCACCGTCATGCAGGACCTGATTGGCTGGTTCCTTGGTTTTACGGAGGACTCTCATGAATAGCGCCAACAACGACAGCACCCACGGCCTCATCTCACGCAACTGCCTCATCGCGCTCGCCGCGCTTTCCGGCGTGAACGTCATCGCGCACCTCATCGCGCTCCCAAGCTTGCCCGCACAAATTCCCACCCATTGGGGTGCGAGCGGCGAGGTCAACGGCTGGGGACCGAGCTGGACGGCAGCCGCCTTGGGCGCGCTGCCCCTTGGGATGCTCGTCCTCTTCTACGTGGTTCCGCGCATCGACCCCAGAGGCAATGGCTATGCCCGTGCCGGGAAGTTCTACCAGCACTTCGTTGTCGGCTTTACCCTGCTCACGATCGTCATCAGCTGGCTTCCCGAACTTACCGTCTGGGGCGCGATATCGGCCAAGGGCTCCACGAACGTCATCGTCTTCGTGCTGATTGGCGCTCTGCTCGTCGGCATCGGCAACTACATGCCCCGTATCGGTCAGAACTACACGATGGGCGTGAAGACCCCCTGGGCCCTCAACGACCCGGAGAACTGGCGCCGTACCCAGCGCTTTGGTGGCAAGTGTTTCGTGCTTATGGGAATTGCCGTCGCAGCATTTGGCTTCGCGGGACCCCACCTCACGGACGCTGTTGCCGCAGCGGCGATCAGCGTGGTCTGCCTTGGGGGATGCATCGCGATGTACGCCTATTCCTACCTGCTGTTTGTTGGCAAGATTCGCTAAGAACTCATTCGCGCTCGACCCGCCAGGCCCAAGCATCGACCTTCCCGCCCTCGCACGATTCGGCGAACGGCAGCGGCCCGCGCAAGCCGATGATATCGCGAAGGAGACCTGGGCGGGCGATTACGGTAACGGCAGCCGCCGCAAGGCCGTGCTTGGGCCGCGCTACGACGAGGTTATGGCCGTTATCAACGGACAGACCAAGACCGAGCAGGTCTACGTGGTTCAGAGCGGAGACACCCTCAGCGGCATCGCGTCCAAGTACGGCACCACGTATCAGGATCTCGCCGCGAAGAACGGCATCGGTAACCCGAACCTAATCTACCCCGGCATGCGCCTGGTTGTCTCCTAGGCCGCTCGTGGTATCCTAACGAAGACGATTGTGCCAACGGCGCACACCTCGGTTCGAGGAGATGCGCAAACGGTGCACCCAAACGCCCGCGCCCCGGCAGTCATCCCTGCCGGGGCGCTTTTTTGACCTGCCAAGGGGGACGTTGATTGTTTGCAGGTAAAAGGGACACTCCTGCCGGGCTCACTGCGCAGTCACTCTGCGGAAAGCCTCAACAGCTCCTTGGCCTGCGGCGTTAGAACGTAGCGGGAGGGTCGGCGCGTCGTTCTCGCCAATAGGCCCTTGGCCTCAAGCCGCTCGAGCTCCTTTCTTGCGGTGGGGGCCGAGACGCCCAGGTGCTCGCAGGCCTCTCTTTGCGTGAATCCATCGGGCAGCGAGAAGAGCTCGCGCTCGGCGCCAAACCCAAGGAGCCTCCGCCCACGTTCTTCCGACGCCGCCTCAAGATTCGCCAGCCTCTGTTCAAGCAGCTCCACCGCCAGGTGCTTCTCGGCAAGATCTGTAATCAAATCTTCTTGGGCAACGGAGACCAGTTCAAGGAGCATGAGGACAAAATGGGTGCCCTCGGAGCAGTTGAGCCTGTCCTCGGTGGTGTCAAACGCCTTGTAGTAGACGCTCTTGTGCTCGGAGATGGTGCGGCAGATCGAAAGCACCGTGGGCTGAGAGAGCAGGTGACTCAGCTGCAGCGCAAGCAGGTAGCGCCCGGTGCGCCCGTTGCCGTCGTAGAAGGGGTGGACGTACTCGAAGAGAAAGTGGCAGAGCGCGGCTCGGCAGAGCTCGGGCACGTCGTCGCGTTTCGAGAGCGAGATCATGTCTCCCAGCAGCTCTTCGATTCTTGTCTCCGGCTCAACGCCCCGGTGGACGACCCTGCCGCCGCGCTTCTCTATGACTACGGGACCGGTGCGAAAGAGGGTGCCTCCGACCAGGTCCTTCTCGTCAATTGAGTCCTTGACCACGGAGTCGTAGATGGTCCTGATCTCTTGAAGCGACTGCGGGGGCACGGGATTGTCGGTGAGTCCCAGGTAGAGCTGGGCCAGCTCGAAAAACGGCGCGTGCGTCGCCTCGGCCGCGCCCACGTTGTTGCCATGGATCGCGCGTCCGGCCTCGAGCGCAACCTCGACCTGCTTGCGGGTGCTGTGGACGCCCTCCATCTCGTTGCTGCAGACCACCTCGTCAAGGATGAGGCTGCGGAGAAACGCCCCGCGCGCGGTCCTGGGCAGGCGACCCCAGAGCTCGGAAACGTCCCTCTCGCGGCGAATGACCTGCTCGCTGGCAAGGGACAGCTCCTTGGGCATCGCGCAGAACAGCTCCCCGTGCTCAAGGGCTATGCCCGTGCGGAAGGTGGAGGGGTCCCCAAGCCTCCTCGCCGCCTCGGCGTCGTGGTTCTGAAAGCGCTGGCTGGTCGGGTCCGCATAGAACGTTTTCTTGAGCATCTGATAGGTCAAAGCGTCCCCAATCTTTTCTTTTTAGGAGAGAGTATAGCCACCAAAAAGAAAAAATAGTCCATTTCTTTCTTTTTCACGGTCGCACTGTAGCCAAAAAAGAAAGCCCTCAAATTGGGGACGTGTTCAAATTTGCGCAAAAACAAACACGTCCCCAATTTGAGGGGCGTGTGCCTTGGGATCTGCGCAAAAGAGCCTTCCGCTGGAGGCCGTATTTGCGCGCGAGGTGGTTTTCGGTGCGGTTGCTCAAAGTTGCCCTCCAGTGGAGGCGAAACTTGAGCGCCGAGAAGCACTTTGGGCCTTTCGCGCAGAAACGCCTTCCAGCGGAAGCAAAATCTGAGCGGGGCGACTGTCCGGCCCCGTCCCCGGTCTCGGCTACCAGTCCAGGTCGTTGCGCTGGGCAAAGGCCTCGGCGCTGTCGGAGATGCCGGGCTGGGCGGCGGCCCAGTTGATGAAGTCGGGCACGTCGGCGATGGTGGGCTCCATCTCGTGCACGGCCAGCGTGGCCTCCTCCAGGGAGTTCACCGCCACGGGAGGACGGTCGGGCAGGTAGACCTCCACAAACACGGGCCTCATCAGGGCATACGAGCCGCCCTGGCACAGCCGGTCAAAGCCCGCCAGCGCGCGCCTGGCCGCGCTCATGCGGCCCAGCTTGTACATCAGCACGCACCTGGAGAGGCTCGTCCACGCGTTGTCGTGCCTGCCAAAGCGGGCGTCAAGCTGGTCAAAGCCCTCCTCGTCCTCAAGGCGAGCCAGCGCGATGGCCTCCGTGTGCCGGCAGCCGAGCTCGTCGGTGGGCGCCACGGCAATCACGCGCTCGCAGGCCTGGGCGGCCAGCCGGTAGCGCGCGCCGTCGAGCAGCGTGCGGCTGATGGCCGCCTCCAGCCTCAGCTTGGGGCGAGAAAAGACGTCCGCCCAGAGGTCGCATCCCTCGGGCGCGTCGCTGGCGGCGTCCGTGCCGTCGTGCAGGCCCAGCAGCTGCTCTAGCAGCGAGTCCGGGTCGAGGTCTGCCGCCAGGGTGCCCACGAGCTGCGCGTCCAGGCACTTCTCGTCAAGGGCGAGGGCGCGGGCGCAGCCGGCCTGCAGGTTGGCCAGGCGCTTCTGACGCGCCTTCTGGTACTCGTCGTCATCCAGCAGGTCATCGTTGTTGAGGGAGGCGTCATAGGCCGAGAAGGACCGCTCCAGCTCCAGGTACGCCTCCTCGGCGGGGGAGTCCACAAAGCCGGCGGGGTTCTTCCTCACGGCAAGCACAAGTTCGGCAAACCCCTGGTCAGAGAGGTCGCCTAGGGCTTTGCGCCTGCGGATCGCGCAGCGCTGGACCAGTTCCTCGTGGACGTTCACTTGCCCTGCACCCCCTCCTGGCGCATCTCGGCCGCCACCTTGAGCGCAACGGCGGGATACATCTTGGCCACCTGGCCGGCTACCCATGCGCCCAGCACGCCCTTGCCGGTGCGGTCGGCGCCCTCCTGCAGCAGCACGATGCCCTCGCTGACGGCAATGATGAGCTCGTCGGCGCTATAGGGTGCCACGTACAGGCGGGCAAACTCGCCGTCGGGAAGCTCCGTCTGGCGCAGCAGCGTGACGGTCGCCTCGGGATACGTCCTGCATATGCGGCCGAGAAGCCCCTGGGCCTCCTGCATGCGGCATGCCTTGTGGGCCAGCGCCATGCGGGCCATGAGCATCCAGGCGTCGTCTGCCCCGCGCGTGGGCGAGATCTTGGCGTAGCGCGCCTCGAGGGCGTCGAGCCCGGCCTCGTCCTCGAGTTTTGCCAGCGCGTAGGCGTAGGTGAAGCGCACGTCGCAGGTGTCGGCGGGGTCGCTCTCCAGAAGGCGCTCGCACCAGCTGATGGCCTCGCGGTTGCGGCCGCAGATGAGCGCGCCCTCGGCAAGCGACGCAAGCCAGCGCCAGTAGGGGCGCATGGCCAGCGTGCGGCCCAGGGCCACGCGCTCGTCGTCCTCGGAGGGATCCACGGCGTCGCGGGCCTCCTCGCAGGTGGCGCGGACCTCGGGCTCGAGCTTGGCCAGGAACTCGTGGCGCGCGTCCAGCCCCGCAACCTCCGGGCCGGACTTCATGCGCCGCGCGTCAAAGCACTTCTCGTCAAGCGAGAGTGCCTCGTCGAGAAGTGCCTGGCCGCGATGGATGAGCTCGGCGCCCTGGTCGGGCTCGGCAAACGGAAGCTTGTAGTCAATGAGCTCGGTGGCGCGACAGACCAGGTGGAAGGCACGGTCCGCGTCGGTCTGGGGGAGGGAGTCCCTGTTCTGGGCAAAGCGCTGGCCAAAGGCCGTGAACTCCCTGGCCGCGGCTGGGTTCTGCGGGTCTATGGTGCGAACAAAGCGCAGCGCAAGGCGCTGGTAGTCCTCGCGTCTGGGGTCGTGTGCCATGGGGTCTCCTCTCAGGCCCCTATGGTACCTGACATGAGCGGGTTAATCGTTCCTTATACCCACCCATGCACGGCGTGTTCTTCTTGGCTAGCAAAAATCCTTGAGCGGGGCGATTTTTTACGCAACCGACTTGGGCCGGCCGCGGCTTCCCCGGACTGCTATGCTTACGGCTGACTGGGGCGAGGGGATAGGGCCCCAGGTCAAGGACTTCCAACTTTGCCAAAAGCAAGGGGGTTCGCCTCTTGTTTGCAATCCGTCGCGGGGGCGACGGCATAGGAATTGGAGGAGTTATGGGACGTTTTACCAACCCGCGTGACCTGTACTTTGGTGAGGGTGCCCGCCACGAGGTCAAGAACCTCAAGGGTAGCAAGGCCATCATCGTCTCCGGCGGCGGCTCCATGCGCCGCGGCGGCTTCCTTCAGGACATCCAGAAGGACCTCGAGGACGCTGGCTTTGAGGTCAAGCTCTTTGAGGGCGTCGAGTCCGATCCTTCCATCACCACGGTGATGAAGGGCGCCGAGGCCATGCGCGAGTTCGAGCCCGACTGGATCATCGCCCTCGGCGGTGGCTCCCCGATTGACGCTGCCAAGGCCATGTGGGTCTTCTACGAGTACCCCGAGGAGTCCTTCGAGAACATCATCCAGCCGTTCTCCTTCCCCGAGCTGCGCCAGAAGGCTCACTTCTGCGCCATCTCCTCTACCTCCGGCACTGCTACCGAGGTCACCGCGTTCTCCGTCATCACAGACTACGACAAGGGCATCAAGTACCCGCTGGCCGACTTCAACATCACCCCTGACGTGGCCATCGTTGACCCCGAGCTGACCTACAGCATGCCTGCCAAGCTCTGCGCCCACACCGGCATGGACGCCCTGACCCACTGCATGGAGGCCTACGTCTCCACCTTCGCCTCCATGTTCACCGATGCCAACGCCCTCCACGGCATCCGCGAGATCGTCGAGTGGCTGCCCAAGTCCTACACCGGCGACAAGGAGGCCCGTCAGCACATGCACGAGGCCCAGTGCATCGCCGGCATCGCCTTCTCCTCTGGCCTGCTGGGCATCGTCCACTCCATGGCCCACAAGACCGGCGCCGCCTTTGAGAACGGCCACATCATCCACGGTGCCGCCAACGCCATGTACCTGGGCAAGGTCATCCAGTGGAACTCCAAGGACCCGCGCGCTGCCGAGCGCTACGCCTACGTCGCCAAGGAGGTCCTGCACCTTCCGGGCGAGACCACCGAGGAGCTCGTTGCCGCCCTGGTCAAGAAGATCCGCGACATGAACGACGAGCTCAACATCCCGCAGTCCATCAAGGACTACGCCAACGGTGGCGTCAAGGTCGACGCCGAGCACCCGCAGATGGTCTCCGAGGAGGAGTTCCTCGCCAAGCTGCCGACCATCGCCGCCAACGCCGAGCAGGACGCCTGCACGCCGGAGAACCCGCGTGAGACCAAGGCCGCTGACTTCGAGAAGATCCTGAAGGCCTGCTACTACGACACGGACATCGACTTCTAAGTCCGGGAGTTAGCGTTCCTGACGGGCGCCCCCACTCGCCTCTCCACGAAAGTGACCTCGCGCATAGTACGCGCTCAGAAGCACTTTCTTAGGAGAGGTCGAGTGGGGGCGCCCTGCTGTTGACGCTGTCGCCGGACTTTGAAGGCAATGGGCGAGTCGTGGCGGCAGAGGGCCTGTTGCACGCCGGGAAATTAGAGAGACGCCCTTCTCGCCGTGATGGGGGTGGCGAGAAGGGCGTCTTGTTGTGGCTTGTTGGCCAGGGCGAGGGGCGCCGCTAGTGCTGATCCTTGAGGCGGGCGGCGTGCTCGCGGACGGCGTCCTGGAAGATGTCGCCGTCGGGGCGGCAGGGGACGAAGTCGTTGCCCTCGTGCTGGCGGGTCTCGTCGCCCTTGGCAAGCAGGCAGACGATGGCCGGGCCGTCGCCCTCGTAGGCGAGCTCGGTGGCGCGGCGCACGGCGGCCTCGCGGTCAAGGATGACCTCGTAGGGGGTGCCGTCGGGCGTGGCATCGGCCATCTGCTGGCAGATCTCCTCCAGCGGGTCGTTGGCCGGGTCCTCCTCGGTGTAGATGAGGTAGTCGGCCCACTTGGCGGCCTCCTGTGGCAGCTCCGTGCGGCGCTCGTAGGCCTTGCCTCCGGGCGCGCCAAAAAGCGCGATGATGCGATATCCCGGGAACTCCTTCTTCACCGACGGGAAGAACCGCTGGTAGGAGAGCTTGTTGTGGGCGTAGTCCACCAGCGCGGTCACCTTCTGGTCCGGCGTGGAGATAAGCTCCATGCGGCCGGGCACCTTGGCGCGCGAGAGCGGCCCCACGATGTCCTCCTCGGGAATGCCCAGAAGCTCGCAGATGGCTATTGTCGCCAGCGCGTTGTCGACGTTGAACAGGCCCGGCATGGAGAGGACGCAGCTGCCCTCCCAGCTGGGCGTGTGGGCAACAAACTGCACGTAGCCATAGCCGGACTGGATGTCGGAGGCCCAGACGTCAGCGCCCTCGCGCCCCTCCGCAGAGAAGTGCAACACGCGCGGGCAGCGCTCGGCGCGCTTGGCGATGGCGTTGGCGTGCTCGCAGTCCATGTTGATCACGGCGGAGCGGCAGATGTCAAAGATGCGCAGCTTGCTCTCGAAGTAGTCCTCAAAGTCCGGGTGCTCGACGGGCGAGATGTGGTCGCGTCCGATGTTCAGGAAGCAGGCCACGTCAAGCGTCAGGCCGAGCACTCGGTCGTACTTGAGGCCCTGGCTTGAGACCTCCATGTCCATGTAGGGCAGGCCGACCTCGCGGGCGTTGGCCAGGTGGCGCCAGAGGTCGGGGCTCTCCGGGGTGGTGTTGTGGCTCTCGGAGTTCTCCACGCCGTCGAAGGTGTCGATGGAGCCGATGACGCCCGTGCCGGAGTAGGGCTCCTCGCCGTCCAGGACCGCGCGCAGCATGTACGAGACGGTGGACTTGCCCTTGGTGCCGGTGATGCCCACGACCTTGATGTCCTGGTCGGGATGGCCGAAGGCAGCGGCAGAGGCGTAGGCCATGGCGCGACGCAGGTCGGAGGCCACGAGCGCGGGCACGCTGGGGGCCACCTGCTCCAGGGAGTCTGCGTGCTCCTCGTCGCACAGGTAGGCGACAGCGCCCTTCTCGAGCGCGCTCACGAGGTAGGCCGGGCGGAATGCCTGGCCCTTGCACACGAAGACGTGCCCCGGGCAGACGACGCGGGAGTCGCAGTCGCAGCCGGTGACGGGCGTGGCGCCCGTCTCTTGCGTGAGGTTGCGGACCTCGGCGAGCGTCCCCTGCGCGCGGAGAAGCTCGGCGATGCCGCTGAGGTTTGTCGTATTCATGGCTCCAGTATACGGCCGCGCGGCACGGTGAGGGCCGCAAGCCGGGCGTATGGTACACTCGCTCATTGTTCGGGCGATTGGCGCAGTGGCTAGCGCAGGTGCTTTACACGCACAAGGTCGGGGGTTCGAACCCCTCATCGCCCACCATAAGAATCCGGCCCTCGGCCCGCGCTCGCGGCCGGGGGCCTTGTTGGATGAAAGGACTCCCGTGCCCATCATCATCAAAAACCCGGCAGGCTCCTCGGCCGACGCGTCCGGCGAGAAGCCCGCGCGCAGCTTTGGCCGCGCTGCGGATCAGATGCGCCCGGTCACGCTGACCCCCGGCGTCATCAAGAACGCAGGCGGCTCCTGCATGGCGGAGTTCGGCGACACGCGCGTGCTGTGCTGCGCGACCGTGGAGGAGTGCGTGCCGCGCTGGCGCAAGGGCCAGGGCGCCGGCTGGGTCACCGCCGAGTACGCCATGCTCCCTGCCAGCACCAACCGCCGCACCCCGCGCGAGTACAAGGGCCGCAAGGGCCGCTCCATGGAGATCGAGCGCCTCATCGGCCGCAGCCTGCGCGCCGTTTGCCGCCTGGACAAGCTGGGGGAGTACACCATCACCCTGGACTGCGACGTCATCCAGGCAGACGGCGGCACCCGCACCGCCTCCGTCACGGGCGCCTGGGTTGCCCTGCACGATGCCCTCATGGGCCTGGTGGACGCCGGCAAGCTGCCGCGCCTGCCCCTGACCGGCCAGGTCGCGGCCGTGTCCTGCGGCGTCGTGGCCGGCCAGCCCCTGCTTGACCTGGACTACCCCGAGGACAGCCATGCGGACGTTGACCTCAACCTGGTCTGCACGGACGCCGGTGGCATCGTGGAGGTCCAGGCCACCGGCGAGCGCTCCACCCTCAGCCGCGCCGAGCTGGACGCCCTTCTGGACATGGGCCAGGCCGGCGTCGCGCACCTCATCGAGCTCCAGAACCAGGTCACCGGCTTCAGGGCGTAAGCCAGAAAGGAAGCAGCCCAATGATTGACATCAACTCCCTTGACCCCCAGAAGACCGTGGTCGTGGCCACGGGCAACGCGCACAAGGTCGTGGAGATAGAGGCCATTCTCTCCGAGTTCATGCCCGGCGTGCGCTTTGTGGCCCTCGGCGAGCTGGGAGACTTCCCCGATCCGGTGGAGGACGGCGCGGACTTCTATGAGAACGCCGTCATCAAGGCGCGCGCCGCCCAGGCCGCGACGGGCCTTCCCATGGCCGTGGCCGATGACTCGGGCCTGTGCGTGGATGCCCTGGGCGGCGCCCCGGGCATCCTCTCGGCGCGCTGGGCCGGCGAGCACGGAAACGATGCCGCCAACAACCAGAAGCTGCTGAACGAGCTTGCCGGCGTGGCCGATGCCGACCGCACGGCGCACTTCCACTCCAGCGTGGTGCTGGTCCGCGGCCAGGAGGTCCTGCGCGGCGACAGTGACATCCAGGGCACCATCGGCCGTGAGCCCCAGGGCTCCAACGGCTTTGGCTATGACCCGCTCTTCTGGCCCGCGCAGACCCCAGGCCGCACCATGGCAGAGCTCGGCCCCGTCGAGAAGAACCACCTCTCGCACCGCTTCCATGCGCTTAAGGACCTGGCCTCCAAGCTCTAGGGCGGCAGGCGCCATGGGCTTCTCGCCAGGGTGGCATCAGGAAAGAAATACCAGCTCAGAGTATTTGTCGCCAAGGTGTGCCGCTTGCCTGAAAGTCATGGCAAGCGGCACTTTTTTGCGGCATGATGGTGCCGACCGGGCGCGTCCCGGGCCGCCATGGACGGGCAGGGGCCTCGACGTGGCGGGTGCGTCTCACCGTCTTTGCGACCTCGCCCTGGTGGCCGCCAACAGAAGGGGTGCACCCATGAAGATCGTTCGTGCAAAAGACTACGCAGACATGAGCCGCAAGGCCGCCAACCTCATCTCCGCGCAGGTCATCCTCAAGCCCGACTGCGTGCTTGGCCTGGCTACCGGCAGCACGCCCATCGGCGCCTACAAGCAGCTCGCCGAGTGGTACCAGAAGGGCGACGTGGACTTCTCCCAGGTCAGCACCTACAACCTGGACGAGTATCGCGGCCTCTCCCACGATGACCCGCAGAGCTACCACTACTTCATGCGCGACAACTTCTTCAACCACATCAACATCGACATCAACAACACGCACGTGCCCGACGGCGCCAACCCCGACGCCGCTGCCGCCTGCACCGAGTACGATGCCATGGTTGCCGCCGCTGGCTATCCTGATCTGCAGCTCCTTGGCATTGGCAACAACGGCCACATTGGCTTCAACGAGCCGGACGACCACTTCTCCAAGGGCACGCACTGCGTCGACCTCACCGAGAGCACCATCGAGGCCAACAGCCGCCTCTTTGACAGCATCGACCAAGTCCCGCGCCAGGCCTACACCATGGGCACCCAGACCATCATGTACGCCCGCATGATCGTCATCGTGGCTAACGGCGAGAAGAAGGCCCAGTCCGTGCGTGACATGTGCTTTGGCCCGGTTACCCCGCAGTGCCCCGCGTCCATCCTGCAGCTGCACACCAACTGCGTCGTGGTCGCCGACGAGGCCGCCCTCGCCCTCTGCCCGCAGGCTTAGGGGCCGCAAGGCTCGGTTGGCCCCCTGGGCCACCCTCCCCTTGCGTTTTGGGTTCGCGGTTTGCGGACCGCGTGCAAGCCATAACAGAAGCGCCGCAGGTCAAAAGGCCTGCGGCGCTTTTCGTTTGTCTCGTCTGGCGAGAAGTACGAACCCAAATCGGTAGGGGATTTGGGTTCGGCTGGGATTGGCGGGCGCGTTACACGTTCAGGACGGTGAGGTCCTTGCTGTAGTGGTTGAGGACCTCGCAGCCGTCGGCGGTCACGATGACCAGGTCCTCGACGCGCACGCCGATGTCGCCGGGCAGGTAGATGCCGGGCTCGATGGAGAAGACCTGCCCCTCGCGTACGGGCTCGTCGTGTGTGGCGGAGACGTCGCCCGGCTCGTGGTCGACAAGGCCAATCTGGTGGCCCAGGCGGTGCGTGAAGTACTCGCCCCAGCCGGCGTCCTCGATGACCTTGCGTGCGGTGAGGTCTATCTCGGCGAACGTCACGCCGGGTCGGACGACCTTCTCGGCGGCCTCGTTGGCGCGGCGCACGGTCTCGTAGACGGCACGCTGGTGCTCGGTGGGCTCGGCAGTGAAGAACGTGCGGGTCATGTCGGAGCAGTACCAGTCCTGCTTGCAACCCACGTCAAAGAGGACGACGTCACCGCGGGTGAAGACGGTGCCGTCGGGGCCGTGGTGCGGGTCCGCGCCGTTTGCGCCAAAGCTCACGATGGGCGCAAATGAGTGGTCCTGGGCGCCCAGGCGGCGATACTCGCCCAGGAGGCCGTCGGCAATCTCCAGCTCGGTCACGCCGGGGCGCACCTGGGAGATGAGCCACTCCATGGCGGCGTCGTTGGTGGCGGAGGCGCGGCGCATGAGCTCCTGCTCGCAGGCGTCCTTGATGGAGCGGGCGTCGTCGATGGCGCCGCTGGCTAGGCGGAAGCCCGTCGCGCAGCCGGCGTCCATGAGGGGGACGAGCCAACGCGCGGCCAGCTCCTTGTCCACGCCGAGGGGCTTCTTGTGGTCGGTGACCTGGGCCACGAGCGCCACCGGGTCGTCGGTGTCGCTGAAGGTGCGGACGTCCTCGCAGGCGCCGTCGGCCTCCGGGAAGAGGTGGTTCAGGAAGAGCGTCGGGGTGCCATCGGCGGGGACAAAGAGCGCAAGGAAGCGCTCGTAGGGCTCGGTGTAGTAGCCGCACAGCCACCAGATTGAGAGCGGGTCGACGAGAAGTGCCTGCTCAAGGTCCTGGCTCTTGAGGTTGGCTCTGACCTTTGCAAGACGTTCCTGGTTCATGGGGTGTCCTTTCTGTCGTGCGTTCACAGGCATTGTATGTCGCGCGCCGCCTTGGGCGGCCGTGTTCTTGTCGTGGGGAAGCACTAAAGGCGTGCAAGGTCAATACCGTTTGCGGGTATCATTTAGAATCGTATATGACTGTTTACCGCCCAAGCTGGGCGTTGGAGGGTATCCATGGAGAACGAGATTCCGTCCGTCAACCGCGTTGACGAAATCAAAGACCGACTCAGGGACCTCGAGGGCCAGCGCATCAAGGTCCGTGCCAACATGGGTCGCTCTCGCATCGTCGAGCGCGCCGGCACCCTCGTGCACGTGCACCCCTCCCTCTTTGTGGTCGAGGTCGAGGAACGCCGCGGCCGCACCGCCCGTCAGTCCTACCAGTACGTGGACATCCTGACTGGCACCGTGGAGCTGTTTGACATTGACTCCGGCGAGCGCATCTTTGACTACGTGGCCGAGGAGCAGCAGTAGGAAGGCCTAGGACATGCCAGGTCGCCAGACTGTCCAGACACCTTGCAAAATCAATCTTCACCTGGGGATTCACTCCCAGCTTGACGAGCGCGGGTATCACCGTGTGGACTCCGTCATGGCGCCTGTCGGCCTGTTTGACACCATCGTCATAGAGGACGCGCCCGCGCTTTCCGTCACGCACGAGCCCGCGCTGTGCGTGCCGCCCCAGAAGACCACGGTCTGGAAGGCCGCCTGCCTTCTGGCCGAGGAGCTGGGCGTGGAGCCTGCCGTGAGCATCACCGTGACCGCCCGCATCCCCGAGAAGGCCGGCCTGGGCGGCTCGTCTGCGGACGCCGGCGCCACCCTCCGCGCGCTGGCCGAGCGCTGGGGCGCAGAGCCGCTCGATCCGCGCGTTGTTGCAGTCGCCCGCCGTGTGGGCGCCGACGTGGCTTTCTTCCTTGACCCGGTGCCGTCGCTGCACCTGGGCGCGGGGGACGTCCTCACGGAGCGCTTCTTTGAGCTGGCCCTGCCCGTGGCGTTGGTCATGCCCGAGGGCGAGGGCGTCTCCGCTAAGGCCGCCTACGACGAGTTTGATCGCGAGCCCAGTGCGCCCGCCGCCTACGCCCCCATCTGCGAGGCCCTGCGCGCCGGCGATGCCACGGGCGTGGGCGGGCTTCTCTACAACAACCTGGCGCCGGCCGCAAAGCGCCTGCAGCCGGGATGCGCCGAGGTCGAGGCCTGGATGGCCGAGCAGCCTGAGGCCCTCACCGCCATGGTGACTGGCTCCGGTAGCTGCGTCTTTGCGGTCTGCGAGAGTCTTGCTGCCGCCCGCGCGCTGGCCGACCGAGCGGCGCGTGACCACAGTTGGTGGTCTTTTGCCACATTGACGGTTGGCGAGCCGAAAGAAGTCTGCTAGACTTCTCCCTTGCATCGGGTTGTGGCTCAGCTTGGTAGAGCGCTCGGTTCGGGACCGAGAGGTCGCTGGTTCGAATCCAGTCAACCCGACCACGAATGCACAAGGCCGTCGGCATCTGCTGGCGGCCTTTTTCTTGCCGCGCCTGGCCCTTGTGCCGCCTAGAATGAGGCAAACTGCCCGAGAGGGGAGGGTGCCATGGGCGAGATGACCAAGTTCGAAGGTGGCTTTGGCTCCGTGCGCCCGATTGTCTCCCTCTCCCTGTTCTACGTGCTGTTTCTCTCGGCCAAGCTCCTGTTTGCCGAGCGCCTTGCGGCTTTCCTGCCGCCCGATGTCGTGGCCTACGTGAAGTCCCTCGCCGCCACCACGAGCTTGGTGGGCTTCCTGCTGTACGCACTTGCCCGCGCCCACGTGGCGCAGATCGATCCGCTGCTCCACGCCTCGGGAACGCTGGCTGCGGTGGGGTTGCTCGTCACCTCGTTTGCGCCCACCGACGCGCCTCTGTTTGTCAGTGGGCCGGCGACCATGCTGCTCGTCGGCTTCGGTGGCGCGTCGGTCCACGAGGCTCTGGCTAGGCGCTTTGCCGATGGCCCGGGCATCGCGCGCGCAATCGGCTTTGCGTACGCCGCCGGCATCGTGGCGCAGTGCCTGCTCCAGGCGGCGGTGCCCGGCCCGCTGACGCTGGCGCTCCTGCTCGTGGCCCCCGCGGCCCTCATGCCGCTCATGGCGGGCAAGAGCCTTGCCGAGGACGGCGTTGGCCTGGAGGAGCCGTCCGCCCCCGACGCGGGCCGCCCTCTGAGGGGCATCGCCCTTCTCGCCGCACTGATAGCCCTCATGACCTGCGTGTTCTCAACTTTTGACGTTAACCTGGCGAGCGCGTACGCAAACGGCCTGGTTGACCTGGGAATCTGGACCAGGCCCTTCCTGGCAATCTCCGCCCTTGTCGCCGGCGAGGTCACGGATCGGCTTGACCACCGCTGGGAGCCGGGTCTCATGGCGGTGGTGACCACGCTCACGAGCTTTGCCGTCTTTGCTGTCTTGCAGGGTGCTCCGTGGGGCCTGGCCAGCGCCGTCTTCTATCTGGGCTCCGGCTTCTTCCTGGTGTTCTACACCTCTGCCTTCATGCTCGTGGCCCGAGAGTCCGGCCGCTACGCGCTATGGTCGGGCATGGGACACGTGCTCAACAGCGCCTGCTCGCTGCTGGTGGCCGCGCCGGCACTGGCCCTGGTCTCCGAGGAGCGTGCCCTCACCGAGACGGCCGTCATTCTGGCGATTCTTGCGGCAATGCTCGCCGTGACCTTCCTGGTCATTCTGGGCCCGCGCCCGGAGCCGGCCCTTCCACAGTTTGACGAGAGGGACGTGCCCGCGCCGGCCGTCCTTGCCCCAACGAGCGACGAGCGCCTTGCCGCCTTTGCGGTGCAGTTTGCCCTCACCGAACGCGAGGCTGAGGTTCTCCAGGCCATGGTGACCTCGCGACAGAGCGTTCAAGACCTCGCGCGCACGCTGTGCCTTTCTCGCACGGCGTTCTATCGGCACGTGGCCAGCATGAACGCCAAGACCGGCACCGCAAACCGTGTCGAGCTCATCCACTTCTTCTTTGATTGGGCGCCCGAGGCCCAGGATGGTACATCTGACCAGGCCTGATTCCTAATTTGGGACGTTTGTAAACTGGCGCGCCATCCCTGCGTGACCGACCATCGAGCTTGGATTGAACGGCTGGTTCAGGCGAGAAGTGCAAGGAGGACTCTCATGAGGACGACGTCAAGAATGCACTGGAACGTTCCGAGTGCGACCGTGGGGAGGATCTTTCTGGTCGCCATTGCGCTGGACGATGACGCGGCGCTGGGCCGCGCCAGCGCGGGGGAGGGCCGGGAGCGCCAAGCCCGTCTCGAGGACGTGGCGCGCAGCGTCTTTGCCCTTCCGGGGCGCCCCCGCATCTCTCGCGGCCGCCCGCTGCGGTGCCAACGGGGTGCTTAACCGGGGATAAAAAACGTTTTGGGTTCGCGGTTTTGGACGCGCCGGCAAGGCCCGTTAAGAAAACCGCAGGTCAGCAGCGTGCCGCCAATTTTGGCCGCCCCTAATCGCCCTGGCCCCGAACCCAAATCGGATATTGATTTGGGTTCGGGGCCGAGTTCGTTTGAGGGGAGTCCTTCTGCGGCCACCTCATCTATCAGGCATTCCTTGCAGCCGGCTCTAGCACGAGTGCCAATCGCCGAACCCAAAACGTGTTTTTGGCGGTGGTGAGGCCCTGTGACGATGCTAAATAAGCGTCAGAAGCACGTATACGGCCACGTCAAAGATGTAGCCTTGGCCTACTTCACGCGGATGAGCTCGTACTCGTGCGTGCCGATGCCGATCTTCTCGGCGTGGTCGATGCAGCTCTTCCAGTCGGTGTCCGGGTGGGTGATGTGGAACTTGTCGTTGGCGTGGACCTCGTCAAGCTCGCCGGCGGCCTCGAGCTTCTCGTGCATGTGGGTGTACTCGGTATCGGGCAGCGGCGCGGCGGCCTGGACGGCGTCAATGCAGGCCTGGTCAAGCGCCACGGGGTCAAAGCTCGCAAAGAAGCCGATGTCGCCCACGATGGGCTTGTCGTTTTCGTCGTGGCAGTCGCAGTTGGGGCTGACGTCGATGGCCAGGCTGATGTGGAAGCACGGGCGGCCGTCCACGATGGCCTTGGTGTACTCGGCGATCTTGTAGTTGAGCACCTCGACGGCCTGGTCGTAGTCCGAGCGGATGGCGTCCTGGTTGCACACGGCGATGCAGCGGCCGCAGCCCACGCACTTGCTGTGGTCAATGCTGGCCACGTGGACCTCGCGCACCTTGCCGTTGGCAAACTCGTGCTCGCGGGCCTGCTCGAAGGAGAAGGCGCCGTGGGCGCAGATCTTCTCGCACTGGCGGCAGCCGATGCACTTCTTCTGCGCGACGCTGGGCTTGCCGGCGGCGTGCTGCTCCATCTTGCCCGCCCGGGAGCCTCCGCCCATGCCCAGGTTCTTCATGGCGCCGCCAAAGCCGGCCTGCTCGTGGCCCTTGAAGTGGGTGAGGCTGATGACGATGTCGGCGTCCATGAGGGCACGGCCGATCTTGGCGTTCTTGACGTACTTGCCGCCCTCGACGGGCACCTCGACCTCGTCCAGGCCCTTCAGGCCGTCGGCAATGATGGTGTGGCAGCCGGTCTGGAACGGGTTGAAGCCGTTGGCGTAGGCGCTGTCCAGGTGGTCCAGGGCGTTCTTGCGGCCGCCCACGTAGAGCGTGTTGCAGTCGGTAATGAACGGCTTTCCGCCCAGCTCGCGCACCACGTCGACGACTGCGCGCGCGTAGTTGGGGCGCAGGAAGCTGAGGTTGCCCGGCTCGCCCAGGTGCATCTTGATAGCAACGAACTTGTTCTCAAAGTCAATCTGGCCGATACCGGCTGTCTTGATGAGCCTCTTGAGCTTGTTGGGCAGGCCATCGCCCAAGTGCGTGTGCAGGTCGCAGAAGTAGACCTTCGACGGTTCCATGCGCTCTCCTCTCGTTGATGGTGTCCGCTTCGCCGGCCCCTCAGCCGCGCGACAGCAACGAGATTGTCGCACCCTGGAGCGGCTCCAAGTCAAGCGCTCGGAAACGCAGGGGTGGAGCCGGGCGGGGAAGGCCTATTTCTGCGTGCCATCCGGGGAAACCGTTGAAAATGGGTGACTAAATTGGAACCGCCGAGTTGAGGTCACGGTCTGGTCGTTAGTTGGCTCCGAGGCCGCCTACCTGGCTATGAACACGTTGTTTCCGGGCTTCTCCGGCTCGTCCTCCCACTCCGGCACCACGCGGCAGCTGGCAAACTCGCGACCAAAGGCCTCCTCGACCTCGTGCAGCGTCGACGCGCGGCGCCCCTCGCAGGCGCTGCGGACGTTTGCCAGGTAGGCGCCGCCGTCGGCCAGGTGCGCGCGCACCACGCGGGCGCCCTCGTCGGTCTTCATGGGACCCAGGGGACGCTTGCCCGAGAACGCGTCGTTCACAATGACGTCGTAGGGCTCGGTCTGACGCTGGAGGTAGCCCCAGGCGTCATCGTTGACCAGCACGAGGCGGCCGTCCTTCTCAGCGCCGGTGACCTCAAGGCACTCGTCCAGGAAGAACTGCTCGCGGGCGATTCTTGTCATGGCCGGGTCCACCTCGACGACCTCGACGCGCGCGCCCGGCACGTAGGCGGCCAGGTACTTGGGCAGAGAATAGCCGCCTCCGCCCATGACCAGCACGCGCAGCTGGCGGCCCTCGGCCTGGGCGCTTCTCGCCATGTGGTCTATGACGTCGGCCATCTCGCGGTGATAGAGGCAGGCCAGCTCAAAGTGCAGGTCATCGGGCAAGTAGCAGACGGACTGGAAGGTGCCGTTGACGTTGATGAGGCGCACCGGCGTGCCGTCGGCGTTCTCGGACTCAAAGATGAGCGTGGTGCCAAACTTGGTGCGGCGCATGGTGACGCCGCGCTTCTTGAGCAGCCACGGCAGTGCCGCCACGATGGCGACCAGAACGAGTCCTATGACGGTGCTCCAAACAAAGAGGGGTCCCACGGGGCCACGTCCCTTCTCCTTGAGGTAAATTGTGAGGTTGCAGTCTCGCGTTTTAGAGATTGTGAGTATGCCCGAACCTCGGCTATACTAGCCCATACGTCTGTGCGGCCTCAGAGGGCCGCCACACATCACCACAAACGGAGGAATTCACATGATTCTTGGTCTTGGCATTCCCGAGCTCGTCATCATCCTTGTCGTCGTCCTGGTCATCTTCGGGCCCAAGAACCTCCCGAAGATCGGCTCCGCCCTCGGAAAGACCGTGAAGAACGTCCGCGAGGGCATGGAGGAGGGCGAGGACGAGAAGTCCTCCAAGAAGCCCGTCGCCTCCGACGACGATGACGCTGTCGAGGTCGTCGCCGACGACGATGACGCCGACGCCGACGTCGAGGACACCCAGTTCTGCGGCGAGTGCGGCGCCAAGAACCCCGCCGGCGCTGCCTTCTGCAGCAAGTGCGGCCACAAGCTCGGCGAGTAGCCGTCGCGCCCGCACCACCAACCCCGCAAGACCGCGTCAAGTAGAGAGCAGAACATGGACAACTCCAAGAAGATCGAGCTTACCCCCGAAGGCCGCCAGAAGCTGGTGGAGGAGCTCGCGTACCGCGAGGGCGAGAAGCACGACGAGATCGTCGAGCGCATCAAGGAGGCCCGCGGCTTCGGCGACCTCTCCGAGAACTCCGAGTACGACGCCGCCAAGGAGGAGCAGTCCCACAACGAGTCCCGCATCAACGAGATTCGCCAGATTCTCTCCGTTGCCACCGTCGTCGCCGCCGGCAGCCACGCCAACCTGAAGGTCTCTATCGGCACCACCGTCACCCTGGTCGACGCCAAGGGCAAGACCACGGAGTTCACCATCGTGGGCACCACCGAGACCAACTCCCTGGAGCACAAGATTTCCAACGAGTCTCCCGCCGGCCAGGCCCTCATTGGCCACGGCGAGGGCGAGGAGGTCGAGTTCGTCACCCCGACGGGCAAGGCCAAAAAGTACACCATCACGGCGATCACCCGCTAAGCGCAAGCCCAACCGAGTGCTGACGCCCCGTGCCTGCATAGCTGCAGATACGGGGCGTTTCTATTGAAAGGCAGGAACCAAATGGCCGAGAAGACCGCAACCCCCAGCACCAACGACGAGAGGGCGCAGCGCCGCGCCCGCCGCCAGGCACTTATCGACGCGGGCGTCCAGCCCTACCCCATCCACTCCACGGTGACGGCTCACGCCGCCGACCTCGAGGAGCGCTACGACGAGCTGCCCGACGGCACCGACACCGAGGACGTCTACTCCCTCACCGGCCGCATCCGCGCCTTCCGCAAGCAGGGCAAGGCCGCCTTCATCGTACTGGAGGACTGCACCGCGCAGATCCAGCTCTTCTGCCGCGTGAACGACCTGCCCGAGGACGAGTGGGCGCTTCTTGGCCAGCTTGACCTGGGCGACATCATCGGTGCCACCGGCGCCGTGCTGCGCACCCGCCGTGGCCAGCTCTCCATTGCCCCCACGCACGTCGAGCTGCTCTCCAAGTCCCTGCGCCCGCTGCCCGAGAAGTTCCACGGCCTCACCGACCGCGAGGTTCGCTACCGCCAGCGCTACGTCGACCTCATCATGAACCCCGAGGTCCGCGACACCTTCCGCAAGCGCAGCCAGATCATCAGCCTCATCCGCCGCTACATGGAGGCCGACGGCTACATGGAGGTCGAGACCCCCATGATGCACGCCATCCTGGGCGGCGCCAACGCCAAGCCGTTCGTCACGCACTTCAACGCGCTTGACCGCGACTTCTACCTGCGCATCGCCACCGAGCTGCCCCTCAAGCGCTGCATCGTGGGCGGCCTTGAGCGCGTCTTTGAGATCGGCCGCCAGTTCCGCAACGAGGGCATGGACCTCACCCACAACCCCGAGTTCACCTCAATGGAGGCCTACTGCGCCTACTCCGACCTGGACGGCATGAAGGAGCTCACCCAGGGCCTCTTCAAGACCATCGCCCGCGAGGTCTGCGGCTGCGAGGAGGGCCACGAGGTCATCACCTACCAGGGCCAGACCGTCGACATGTCCGGCACCTGGGAGTCCCTGCCCCTCTCCGAGGTTGCCTCCCGCGCCTGCGGCGAGCACGTGGACATGGACACCCCCATCGAGCGCCTGCGCCAGATCTGCGAGAAGCACGGCATCGAGTGGCAGGAGAACTGGGGCGCCGGCAAGCTGGTCTTCGAGCTTTACGACGAGCTGGGCGAGGCCACGCTGGTCAACCCGACCTTCGTCTGCGACTACCCCGAGGAGGTCAGCCCCCTCTCCAAGCGCAAGGACGACGACCCGCGCCTGACCGACCGCTTTGAGCTGGTCATCTGCGGCCACGAGTACGCCAACGCCTTCTCCGAGCTCAACGACCCCATCGACCAGGCCGGCCGATTTGCCGAGCAGGTCGCGGCCAAGGGCTTCGGCGACGACGAGGCTATGGGCTACGACTACGACTACGTGCGCGCCCTCGAGTACGGCATGCCCCCCGCGGGCGGCATCGGCTACGGCATTGACCGCATGATCATGCTGTTCTGCGACGCCCCGGCCATTCGCGACGTCCTTCTCTTCCCGCAGATGAAGCCCGAGGTCATCACCCGCGCCGACATTGCCTCCCAGCTGCCCGAGACCACCGACAACGCCGCCGCCTCCGTGGACGCGCTGGCTGACGATGCCGAGCACGGTGCCTCCAACGAGGCCGCCGCGGCCCACGCCGAGGCTCCCGCGCTTGAGACCGGCCTCACCCGCGACCAGGCCTTCGAGCTGCTCAAGAAGTACAACGAGGACCCGTTCCACATTGCCCACGCCCAGACCCTCGAGGGCCTCATGCGCTACTACGCGCAGAAGTACGACTCGGCAAACGTGGAGTTCTGGGGCCAGGTCGGCCTTCTCCACGACCTCGACTGGGAGAAGTTCCAGGACGAGGTCCAGCACACGGTGAAGGCAGCCGAGCTCATCGGGGAGGCCGGCGGCACCAAGGAGCTTGCCCGCGCCATCCAGACGCACAACTCCGACAACAACCCGGACCTGCCGGCTCCCAGCTGCAAGATGGAGTGCGTCCTGTTTGCATGCGACGAGCTCTCCGGCCTCATCCAGGCCGCGGTACTCATGCGCCCGTCCAAGTCCGTCATGGACCTCGAGCTCAAGTCCCTCAAGAAGAAGTTCAAGGACAAGCGCTTTGCCGCCGGCTGCGACCGCGATGTCATCCGCAAGGGCGCCGAGCTCAACGGCATGGAGCTCGACGACCTCTTTGCCAGCGTGATCGAGGCCATGAAGGCCATTCAGCCCACCTGCGAGGGCGTGGAGTAGGCAGGCGCTTCTCACCAGGCGAGTAGCCCGGCGGCGCGGCCCGGCATTCCCGGACCGCGCCCTTTTGCGTCTGGGCGTGCCTGCTGTGGAGGTGCCGTGGTTTTGCGGACGGCGTGGCAAAACATTTGAAACTTGATTACCGGCATCTTCATGGGGCAATGCGTTTCGCAGTCAGTTTGGTGTCCGCTAGCTGCAAGTTTGCTGCAAGTTGCATTGGCTACCCTTTGCCGTCACAGGCGAGCGGGGGGAGGCTGTATGGACATCGTGATTTCGGGGAGAAGCGCCCTCAAGATGCTGAGGCTCGTGCGGAGTGGTGGTGGCGTGCTGGAGCCGTGCGACAACCCTCCCGCACCGGGCAGGCTGAGGGCGACTGACCTGCCGGCCATCAGGGAGGCGCTTCCCAAGGAGCTTGCCTCGTTTGACCGTGAGCGGCCGCTGTGCCTGCTGTTCTTCTGTCGAGAAGACCGCCCCAGGCTTGAGGCCGTGGATGTCGGGGCGCTTCTTGCAAAGCCGCCAAGCGGAGGGTTCTGCAAGGTGGCCGCAACCGAGGCGGTAGACGTCTACGTCGAGTCCCCGGCACTGGTGATAGTTCGTGTGGCCCAGGAGCTCAACGCCTGCGTGCGCAGAAAGACACTCACCCGCGAGGCGGCGCTCTTCCGCCTTGCGACCCTGGGCTGCGAGTTCTGCGGCCTGTACTCGCGTGATGCCGCCGATCCCATAGACGGCGAGGTGACTTGGGGCACCGAGCCCGCAACCACGTCAGCTGAGCTTCGCCGGGTGGCAAACGCGCTCTCCGGCATGAGGGGCCTTCGGCTGGCGAGAAGCGCTGCGGCGCTGGTCACCGATGGCGCTGGATCTCCCACCGAGACGCTCCTTGCCCTTGCGATGTCCATGCCGACCGACCTCGGCGGGATGGCGTTCCCGGCGTTTCTGCAGAACCGCGAGCTGGAATGGCCGAGCGGGCGCGGCGGCCTGATTCATCACCAGAGCATGAGGCCCGACTTCTACTGGCCGCTCTATGGCCTTGCCATCGAGTACAACGGAAAGGTCCACGACGATGAGGACAACGCCGAGGAGGACCATTTCCGCAGGCAGGACTATGTGACCAGCGGCATCGACGTCCTTGAGGCCCGTTCCTCGGACATTGGGACCGTGGCCTCCCTCGAGCGTTTCCTGCGCCTGGTTGCCCTCAGGCTGGCGGACGGAGAGGACGCTGGCTTTCTGCGGCGGGTGGAGGAGGCGCTTCTCGACCCGTACCAGCACGAGCTCAGGGCGACGCTCATCTCCCAGGCAATGCCCCAGCGGAGAAGGAAAAGCGCCACGCCGGCAAAGGAGGCCGAATCGAGTGTGAAGTGACCCCCTCACACCTCTAATGCGCACTCAATGCAATCCAGGGGTTTCTCGCCAATTCCCGCAGAGGTGTGAGGCCGGCTGGCCGCCGACCTTCGCACTTCTGCGTTCCTGCCCATCAGACGACGAGAAACCCGAGGTGCAAACAGCGGCGAGAAGCCCATGGCCCAGCCCCAGCCCCCGCCACCCGGCCATTGCCGGAAGGTGTCGCCGGTTTGCCAATGCGGCGCGGCGGGTACAAACTTGCATTGCACACTCTGCCCCGCCCGCGGGGCATGCACGAAAGGGAACCACCCGCATGTTCGAGAAGTTCACAGACAAGGCCCGCAAGGTCATGAGCCTTGCCCAGGACGAGGCCAGAAACCTCGGCCAGATGTACGTCGGCACCGAGCACCTGCTTTTGGCCCTTATCCGCGAGGGCGAGGGCGTCGCCGCAAAGGCGCTGGCCAAGCTCGAGGTCACCTACGACGAGACCTTGAGCACCGTCCAGGGCCTCACCCAGAGCGAGACCGAGCCCGTCCCCGGCGGCCACATCCCCTTCACGCCGCGCGCCAAGCGCGTGCTGGAGGACGCCTACCGCGAGACCATGACCCACGGCCAGAACTACATTGCCACCGAGCACCTGCTCCTGGGCATCGTGGCCGAGGGCAACGGTCGAGCCATGGACGCCCTGCGTGCCATGGGCGTCTCGGGAGACGCCGTCCGCAACGCCGTCAACGAGCTCACCGCAAACCAGGCGGACCAGCAGGCGCCCCAGGGCCAGCCCTCCGGCCCCGTCTTCATGGGCGTGGGCGGCGGCCAGGCCCAGCCCGCCTCCTCCGACGACGCCTCCATGCTGGAGCAGTACGGTCGCAACCTCACCAAGGTGGCCGCCGACGGCAAGCTCGACCCGGTCATCGGCCGTGACCGCGAGATCGAGCGCGTCATGCAGATCCTTGCCCGCCGCCAGAAGAACAACCCGCTCATCCTGGGTGACCCGGGCGTGGGTAAGACCGCCATCGTCGAGGGCCTGGCCCAGCTCATTGCCTCGGGCAACGTGCCGGACATCCTGCGCGGAAAGCAGGTGTGGACCCTTGACCTGGCCTCCCTCGTGGCCGGCTCCAAGTACCGCGGAGAGTTCGAGGAGCGCATGAAGAAGGTCGTCCAGGAGCTCGAGGGCTCCGAGGACGACATCCTCTTCATTGACGAGATTCACACCGTCATTGGCGCGGGCTCCGCCGAGGGCTCCATCGACGCCGCCTCCATCCTGAAGCCGCCTCTCTCGCGCGGAGAAATCCAGGTCATCGGCGCCACCACCGCCGAGGAGTACCGCAAGCACATCGAGAAGGACTCCGCCTTCGAGCGCCGCTTCCAGCCGGTCAACATCGGCGAGCCCTCGCCCGAGGACGCGCTGACCATCATCCGCGGACTGCAGGAGCGCTATGAGAAGCACCACCACGTGCGCTACACCGACGAGGCCGTCAAGGCTGCCGTCACGCTCTCCTCCCGCTACGTGCAGGACCGCTTCCTGCCCGACAAGGCCATCGACGTCATCGACGAGGCCGGCGCCCGTACGCGCGTCCACCGCACCGCGCTGCCGCCCGAGCTCACCGAGGTCGATGCGGACCTCAAGCGCGTCCACGACGAGAAGTCTGCGGCCGCGGCGGCCCAGGAGTTCGAGCAGGCCGCCCGTCTGCGCGACGAGGAGAAGGCCCTCACCGCCCGCCGCAAGGAGCTCGAGGACGCCTGGCACAAGAGCCTTGAGGACAACGTCGTCACCGTCGACGAGCAGGACATTGCCGACGTGGTCTCCGACATCACCGGCGTGCCCGTCTCCAACCTGACCGAGGCCGAGGCTTCCAAGCTCCTGCGCTGCGAGGAGGTCCTCCACCAGCGCGTCATTGGCCAGGACGAGGCCGTGACCAAGGTGGCCAAGGCCATCCGCCGCAGCCGTAGCCCGCTCAAGGACCCGCGCCGCCCGGGCGGCTCCTTCATCTTCCTGGGCCCCTCCGGCGTGGGCAAGACCGAGCTGGCCAAGTCCCTGGCCGAGTTCCTCTTTGGCAGCCAGGACGCGCTCATCTCGTTTGACATGTCAGAGTTCATGGAGAAGCACACGGTCTCCAAGCTCGTCGGTGCCCCTCCCGGATACGTGGGCTACGACGAGGGCGGCGAGCTCACCAAGGCCGTCCGCAGGCGCCCGTACTCCGTCGTGCTCTTCGACGAGATCGAGAAGGCCCACCCCGACGTCTTCAACGTCCTTCTCCAGATTCTTGACGAGGGGCGCCTGACCGACGGCCAGGGCCGTCACGTGGACTTCTCCAACACGGTCATCATCATGACGTCCAATATCGGCGCCCGCGAGATCGCCCACACCTCCACGCTGGGCTTCTCGGCCGCGGGCGGCGCCGGCCTCTCCGACAAGGAGATCCAGAGCCGTGTGATGTCCGAGCTCAAGAAGCTCTTCCGCCCGGAGTTTTTGAACCGCGTGGACGAGATCGTGGTCTTCAAGTCGCTCACCGCAGAGCAGCTCCGCGGCATCGTGGAGCTCATGGTGGCCGACCTGCGCGACCGTCTCATCGCCCAGGGCATGTCCATCGAGCTCACGGACGCCGCGCGCGACCTCGTGGCCAAGCAGGGCGCGGACCCGGTCTACGGTGCCCGCCCGCTGCGCCGCGCCATCCAGACGCTCATCGAGGACCCGCTCTCCGAGGAGCTGCTGCAGGGCGGCTGGTCCGCCGGCGACATCGTCCAGGTGGACTCCGACGGCGAGAAGCTCACGTTCGCCAAGACGCAGGGCCTCATCCCCGAGCCGCGCCACCGCGAGACCATGGGCACTCCCAGCTCCGCCCCGCGCGGTCTGGACGCGCCTTCCGCCGGCGCTGCCGGAAACGCCGGCGGTCTGATGTCGGCGGGGGAGTAGCGGCCCTGCGGGCTTCTCGCCTTATACTCAAGGAAGACCACTGCCGGCCCCCGTGCGGGGGCCGGCTCCTATACGGAGGTATCCCGCATGGACACCGGACAGTTTGAGGCCATCGGCGCGGACCGCGACACCCGCCTTGAGGACGCCATCAAGAAGACGGCGCCCGGCACGGCCCTGCGCCACGCTCTGGACATGATCATTGCCGGCCACATGGGAGCGCTCATCTGCGTCGGAGACACCGACAACGTGCTCGCCGCCGGAGACGACGGCTTCAAGCTCGACGTCTCGTTCACGGCCAACCGCCTCTTCGAGCTCTGCAAGATGGATGGCGCCATCGTGGTGGACAAGGACCTCACCAAGATCTTTCGCGCCAACTACCACCTCAACCCCAACCCGTCCCTGCCCACGTCCGAGACGGGCACGCGCCACCGCACGGCCGCGCGCATGAGCCTGCTCACCCACGCCACCGTCATCTCGGTCTCCGAGCGCCGAGCCGTGGTCAACGTCTACGTGGACGGCAAGGGCTTCGAGCTCAAGCCCGTGAGCGACATCATGGCCTCGGTCAACCAGATCGTGGTGGCCATGCAGAACACCCGCCAGCAGCTCGACCGCAGCCTGCTGCGCCTCACCAGCCTCGAGTTGGACAACTACGTCACGCTGGGCGACGTCACGAGCATCCTGTACCTCTTCGAGGTGCTCATGACCGCCGGCGAGGAGCTCAACGACTGCATCATCCAGCTGGGCAGCGAAGGCAAGATCACCCTCATGCAGCGCGAGGAGTTCCTCGGCGGCATGGACGAGGCCTACACCCTCATGGTCAGGGACTACGCGGCGGACTCCTCGGAGGAGAACGCCCTGGCCATCCGCCATCGCCTGCACGAGACCGACAACACAAAGCTGCGCTCCGCCAAGTCCGTGGCCAAGATCTTGGGCTTCACCGACGAGCGCGGCGAGGACAGCATCATGACCCCGCTCGGCCTGCGCACCCTCTCGCGCGTGCCGGTCGTGCGCGAGGGCATGGCCGACAAGATCGTCGACCAGTATGGCTCCCTGCAGGAGATCCTGGAGGCCGTCGACGACGACCCGTCCCGCTTGGGAGAGATCGGCGTCAAGAACCCTGGCGTGCTGGCCAACAGCCTCCACCGCATGTGGGGAAAGGGCGAGTAGAGGATGGCCGCGTCTAACGAGTCATCCCGCACGCCCTGCCCCTGCGCTGAGCGCGTCAAGAACAACAAGCCGCAGGCAGATACCGTTGCCATCGTGGTCGCGGGCGGCTCGGGCGAGCGCTTTGGGGCCCCGCGGGGCAAGCAGTTCGTGGACCTCTGCGGCCTGCCCCTCATGTGCTGGCCGCTCATGGCCCTGGATCGCGCGCCCTCGGTGGCCCACATCGTCATCGTCTGCGCGCCCGACAAGGTCGACGTCGTGAAGTCGGACGTCCTTTCTCGCGTGGTGCTCAAGACCCCGGTGAGCATTGCCCCCTCGGGCGCCACCCGCCAGGACTCGGTCTTCTCGGGCCTGGGCCAGATGCCGGCCGGCTACCCCTTCGTGGCCGTCCACGACGCGGCGCGCCCGCTGGTGGAGGTCTCCATGATCGAGGGCGCCATCGCCGCCGTGCGCCAGGACGGACGCCTGGCCGGCGCCATCTGCGCCGCCAAGTCCATCGACACCCTGAAGCTCGTCGAGGGCACCGACATCATCGCCACCCCGGACCGCTCCTTCTACTGGGCGGCCCAGACGCCGCAGGTCTTCCGCACGCGCGAGGTTGTGGCGGCGTACAAGGCCGCGCTCTGGGACGGTTACCAGGGCACGGACGACTCCTCGCTGGTTGAGCGCCATGGCGGGCGCGTCCGCTGCGTGGAGTGCTCGCGCGACAACATCAAGGTGACCATCCCCGAGGACCTCGCCGTGGCCGAGGCCACGCTCGAGCAACGCCTCGTCGAGGAGGGCTGCGGCAGGCGGCCCGGAAGGGACGTGCAATGATTCGCATCGGGCACGGCTACGACGTCCACCGCATGCAGGAGGGGCGCCGCCTCGTCCTGGGCGGGGTGGACATCCCCAGCGAGCGCGGGCTTCTCGGCCACTCGGACGCCGACGTGGTGACCCATGCCCTCATGGACGCCATCCTGGGCGCTATGCGCGCCGGCGACATAGGCAAGCTCTTCCCCGACACCGACCCCGCCTACGAGGGCGCGGACAGCATCAGGCTCCTGGGCCACGTGGCCGAGCTGGCCCGCAGCCGCGGCTACCGCATCCTGGACTGCGACTGCACCATTGGTGCCCAGGCACCCAAGCTTGCCCCCTACCGCGAGCAGATGCGCCAGAACATGGCCGAGGCCATGGGCCTTGACGTGGGAAGCGTCGGTCTCAAGGCAACCACCACCGAGCGCCTGGGCTTCGTCGGGCGCGAGGAGGGCATGGAGGCCTGGGCCGTGGCGCTTCTCGACGACGGCTGTACCGAGGGGGCTCGGGAGTAGGCACGCCGTCGCCCCTTCCGTGGCACCCCGCCCAAAACCGTGCGACAATAGGCGGTCGATTCAAAGGCAGCGCGCCCCCGCGGGCGCCGTCAGCAAGGAGTCTCTCGTGCTCGTCTACAACAGCCAGACGCACCGCAAGGAGGAGCTTGTCCCCATCGAGGAGGGCAAGATCCGCATGTACGTCTGCGGACCTACGGTCTATGACCAGATTCACATCGGCAACGCCAGGACCTTCCTGTCCTTTGACGTCATCCGCCGCTACCTCATGTACAAGGGCTACCAGGTCACCTTTGCCCAGAACCTCACGGACGTTGACGACAAGATCATCAACCGCGCCAACGAGCAGGGCCGCACCGCGGCCGACGTGGCCGAGGAGTTCTCGGCCGCCTTCATCGAGCAGATGCACCGCTTTGGCATCATGGACCCCGACATCCGCCCGCGCGCCACGCGCGAGATCGAGGCCATGCAGGAGATGATCTCCCTGCTCATCGAGAAGGGCTTTGCCTACCCGGTGCCCTCCGGCGACGTGTACTTCTCCGTGCGCTCCGACCACAACTACGGCATCCTCTCGGGCCGCGACCTCGACCAGCTGCGCGCCGGCGAGCGCGTGGAGGTCAACGACGAGAAGCGCGACCCGTTTGACTTCGCCCTCTGGAAGGCCGCCAAGCCCGGCGAGCCCAGCTGGCCCTCCCCGTGGGGAGAGGGTCGTCCCGGCTGGCACACCGAGTGCTGCGCGATGATCCACCGCTACCTGGGCACGCCCATCGACATCCACGGCGGCGGCGCCGACCTCATCTTCCCGCACCACGAGAACGAGACCGCCCAGGCCATGTGCGCCTGGGACAAGGCCCTGGCCAACACCTGGATGCACGCCGGCATGCTGCGCGTCGATGGCGAGAAGATGTCCAAGTCCCTGGGCAACTTCTACACGCTCAAGGAGGTCCTGGACAAGTACCCGGCCGATGCCGTGCGCCTGCTCATGCTGCAGACCCAGTACCGCGCGCCGCTGGACTTCTCCTTCGAGCGCCTCGACGGCACCGTGGGCACCCTCGAGCGCCTCCAGACCTGCGTGCGCAACCTGCGCTGGGCCGCACAGAACGCCCCGCAGGACGGCGAGCTCACCGAGACGGACCGCACCCTCGGCCACGCCATCGACGAGGCGCACGAGGAGTTCTGCCGCCAGATGGACGACGACTTCAACACCGCCGGTGGCCTTGCCGCCGTCTTTGCGCTGGTGACGGCCGCCAACACCTACCTGGCCGACGCCGGCGACAACGCCGCCACGGCGGTGTGCCTGCGCGCCGCCGACATGCTCTGCGAGCTTGCCGAGGTCATGGGTATCGACCTTGCCGCCGGCTCCGAGGGCGACCAGCTGCCCGCCGAGCTGGTCGGCCTTGCCGCCGAGCACGCCGGCTACCAGGGAACTTCTGCCGCCGAGGCCGCCGAGGCGCTTCTTTCCGCCCGCCAGGAGGCCCGCGCCGCCAAAGACTGGGGCCGCGCCGACGCCATCCGCGACGGCATTGCCGCCCTGGGTCTGGTGGTCGAGGACACCGCCTCCGGTGCCCGTCTCCACAAGAAGGCGTAGCGCATGGCAAGAAGACAGCAGCAGACGGGAGGCCACGGCAGGTCTGCGGCCTCCGGCCAGGCCGGCCGCGGTCGCGGCCAGCAGCAGGGTCAGCGCTCCGGCCAGCGCCAGGGCTTCTCGCCGTCGCGCGGGGGCAAGGCGCAGGGCGGCTACGGCAGCCGCCAGCAGGGCAGAGGCGGCCAGCGTCCGCAGGGCAGGGGCTCTGCGGGCCGCTCTGACCTCATCGAGGGCCGCCGCGCCGTCGAGGAGGCCCTGGGCGCGGGCGTGCCCCTCAAGAGCGCCCTCGTGCAGATTCAGTCCATCGACGCAGACCCGGCGCTGGAGCGCCTGACCCAGCGCCTGGACGCCGCCGGCGTCTCCGTCGAGCGTGTGCCCAGGAACCGCTTGGACCAGCTCTCGAGCCATGGCGCCCACCAGGGCGTCATCGTGCGCGCAAAGCCGTTCCAGTACGCCGAGCTCGGCGACGTCATTGCCGCCGCGGGCAAGGGCAATGCCCTCGTGCTCGTGCTCGACCACGTGACCGACGAGGGCAACTTCGGCGCCATCGTGCGCACGGCCGAGGTCGTTGGCGCGGCGGGCGTGGTCATCGCCAAGGCGCGTTCGGCCAGCGTGGGCGTGGGCGCCTACAAGACGTCTGCCGGCGCCGTTCTGCACATCCCCATCGCGCAGGTCTCCAACCTGGCCCGCGCCGTCGAGGAGCTCAAGGCCGCGGGCTTCTGGGCCTGCGCCTCCACGGAGCATGCCACAGACGACGTCTGGAGCGCGCCCCTGGCGGGCAGGGTGGCCTTGGTCATGGGCTCGGAGGGCGAGGGCATCTCTCGCCTGGTGCTCGAGAAGTGCGACTTTGCCTGCAGGCTGCCGCAGCGCGGACGCGTGGAGTCCCTCAACGTGGCGCAGGCCTGCACGGTCATGTGCTACGAGTGGCTGCGTCGCGAGATGACGGGGGAGGGCGCCCGTGGCGTCTAAGCATCGCCTGGACCTCTTGGTGGTAGACGGCTACAACGTCATCTTCAAGTCGGAGCGCTACATGGCTCGCATGGACCGCTCGGGGGCCTCTGACCCCTTCGAGCAGGCTCGCGAGCTGCTCATCTCCGACGTCGCTGCCTACGCCAACGGCAGGTACGAGCCCATCGTGGTCTTTGACGCCGCAAACAACGTCTCGCCGGAGAGGCCCTACACCTCGCGCGGCGGTGTCCGCACGATCTTCTCCGCTACGGGGGAGAGCGCCGACACCGTCATCGAGCGCCTGGTCACCGAGGAGCGCCTGGCTCCCAGGGCCGTTACCGTGGTGACCAGCGACAGCACCATCAGGGCAACCGTCGGTGGCGTCCCCGTCACCAAGATCTCCAGCGACGTGCTGGTCCATGACGTGGGCGAGCTTGCCGTGGAGTACGAGCGCGAGAACGCCAGCCGCCAGCACCAGCGCATGACGCTGGAGGACCGTCTCTCGCCCGACCAGCGAGAAAAGCTCTGGAAGCTCCTGCGGCAATAATCGGTTACTATCAGTGCGTACCCGCCGGTATAGCTCAATGGCAGAGCAACGGTTTTGTAAACCGTGGGTTGGGGGTTCGACTCCCTCTACCGGCTCCAGAAACTATTTTGGCCCCGAAGAGAAATCTCCGGGGCCTTTTTCATGTGCAAACCCCTCCCGCAGCGAGAAGAACACCCCTTCTGAGCTGGGGATGTGGTCAAATCGTGGGGAGGATACGCCCGGATGCGGGGTATACGTTGACAAGATTCTTGAATCCAGCGTATTATCCTTCTCGCTTGCGGGGTGCACGGCACTTCGCGAGTGCTTGAAAACTGAATGGGGATGTGGCACAGCGGCAACTGCGGCGGACTGTAAATCCGCTCCCTCTGGGTTCCTTGGTTCGAGTCCAAGCATCCCCACCATTCGCCCGTGTAGCTCAGTAGGTAGAGCACTTCGTTGGTAACGAAGAGGTCACCGGTTCGAATCCGGTCGCGGGCTCCATTTCAAGCGCAAGGCACCATGCCGGTGTAGCTCAGCTGGTTAGAGCACGCGGCTCATACCCGCGATGTCACTGGTTCGAATCCAGTCACCGGTACCAGAGCTTCAGGCGGCGGCTTCGGTCGCCGCTAAGCATATGTAGGTAGTAAGTCCCATGGACTGCCCGCAAGGTTGTTCCTTAAGGAGGATGGCAATGGCCAAGGAGAAGTTCGATCGTTCTAAGCCCCACGTAAACATTGGTACCATTGGTCACGTTGACCACGGCAAGACCACCACGACCGCGGCCATCACCAAGGTCCTCTCTGAGACCGAGGGCTGCAAGGCTGACTTCACCGCCTTCGAGAACATCGACAAGGCACCCGAGGAGCGTCAGCGCGGCATCACCATTAACGTTGCCCACATCGAGTACGAGACCTGGGAGCGCCACTACGCTCACGTCGACTGCCCGGGCCACGCCGACTACATCAAGAACATGATCTCCGGTGCTGCTCAGATGGACGGCGCCATCCTGGTCATCGCCGCCACCGACGGCCCCATGGCTCAGACCCGCGAGCACATCCTGCTCGCCCGTCAGGTCGGCGTTCCCTACATCGTCGTCTTCCTGAACAAGTGCGACATGGTCGACGATGACGAGCTCATCGACCTCGTCGAGATGGAGACCCGTGAGCTCCTCTCCGAGTACGATTTCCCCGGCGACGACATCCCCGTCATCCGTGGCTCCGCTCTGGGCGCTCTCGAGGGCGACGCCAAGTGGATGGACGCCATTCGCGAGCTCATGAAGGCCGTCGACGAGTACATCCCGACGCCTGCTCGTAACAACGACCTCCCGTTCCTGATGGCCGTTGAGGACGTTATGACCATCTCCGGCCGTGGTACCGTTGCTACTGGCCGTGTCGAGCGCGGTGAGCTCAAGCTCAACGAGCCCGTCGAGATCGTCGGCATCAAGGATACCCAGAACACCGTCGTTACCGGTATCGAGATGTTCCGTAAGTCCATGGACTTCTGCGAGGCTGGCGACAACGTCGGTCTGCTGCTCCGCGGCATCAAGCGTGAGGACATCGAGCGCGGCCAGGTTCTCTGCAAGCCCGGTTCGGTTACCCCGCACACCAAGTTCACCGGCGAGATCTACGTTCTGACCAAGGAGGAGGGCGGCCGTCACACCCCGTTCTTCGCGGGTTACCGTCCGCAGTTCTACTTCCGCACCACCGACATCACCGGTGACGTGCAGGAGCTCACCGACTCCAACGGCAACAAGGTTGAGATGGCTATGCCTGGCGACCACATCACCGTCACCTGCGAGCTCATCCACGCCATTGCTATGGAGGAGGGCCTCAAGTTCGCTATCCGCGAGGGTGGCCACACCGTCGGCGATGGCCGCGTGACCTCCATCATCGAGTAGATTTACTCGTAAGCACTTTCGAACCCGGCACCCTCTGGGGTGTCGGGTTCTTTTTTGCCCCCTAAGCCATGGCACGGTCTTCTCGTCAGGAAGGCAGTCGGCTGTGGCGGTTTTGTGAGTAGCAAGTTGTTGGGCGGGGCGTCTTGACAGAAGCCGACCTCGTCAGGTAGTGTTTAACACCGCGTCACTCCGAAAGACGATTCGGGGTTGGCAAGGTTCTTTCAGGAGGATTCATGCGTACACTGGTTACTCTTGCGTGCACTGAGTGCAAGCGCCGCAACTACACCACTAATAAGAACAAGTCCAACAACCCCGATCGTATGGAGTTGAAGAAGTACTGCCCCTGGTGCCGCAAGCATACGCTGCACCGTGAGACCCGCTAGACTCTAGCCGGGTTATTTACAGGCCAGTAGCTCCAATGGTAGAGCGGCGGTCTCCAAAACCGTTTGTTGAGGGTTCGAGTCCTTCCTGGCCTGCCAGATTTTTCACCGGCTTTCCCTTCGGGGTTAGCCGGTTTCTATGTAAGTACGTTTTTTAGGGAGCCCGAATGGCCAACAAGGATCGCAACAAGAGGAGCGCGCGCAAGGCCCGCGCAGAGGAGCGCGCCAAGCGCGAGGCTCAGCTGGCCGCACAGCCTGCGTCCTCTTCCAACGCCTCGCAGGCCAAGGTGGAGAGCAAGGCCAAGGCCTCTAAGAAGTCTGACAAGAAGCCGGGCTTCTTCCGTCGTATTGCCAATTGGTTCGGCGAAGTCCGCACCGAGATGCACAAGGTCGTCTGGCCTTCCAAGGACGAGCTCAAGACCTACACCGTGGCCGTCATCGCCATGCTGGTGGTTTTTGGCGTTGTCATCTGGCTCGTTGACACGGGCATCGTCGCTCTTATCGCCGGCTTCACTGGTCTGAGGGGGTAGTCATGGCTAAGCGCTGGTACGTTGTTCACACCTACTCCGGCTACGAGAACAAGGTCAAGACCGACCTCGAGCACCGCATTGAGATCTACGGTCTGCAGGACAGGGTCGTTGACATCCAGATTCCGACCGAGCAGGTCACCGAGCTCAAGGATGGCGGCAAGAAGGAGACCAAGGAGAACAAGGTCTTCCCGAGCTACGTCCTGGTTCGCATGGAGATGGACGACAACACCTGGGCCGTCGTTCGCAACACGCCGGGCGTAACCGGCTTCGTCGGCCTTGACGGCAAGCCCACCCCGCTTCGTCGCGAGGAGTTTGCCCAGATGATGCGTCGTGGCAACAACCGTGCCGCCGCGTCTGCCGCCACCCCTAAGCGTACGGCTTCCAACATCGAGGCCGGCCAGTCCATTAAGGTCATCTCCGGCCCGCTGGCCGACTTTGACGGTGTGGTCTCCGAGGTCAATGCCGAGTCCGGCAAGATCAAGGTGATGCTCACCATCTTTGGTCGCGAGACCCCGGTCGAGCTCACTTCCGACCAGGTTACGGTCATCGGTTAGTCCTTTCCGTCGGCCTGCTCCGCAAGGAGGCTTCTCGGGTCCGGCGCGTAGATAGAAAGATTTCGTTCAACCCCTTTTGGAGGTAGAAATGGCCAAGAAGGTCACCGCTTTCATCAAGCTTCAGATTCCGGCTGGCGCCGCCAACCCCGCTCCTCCCGTCGGCCCCGCCCTCGGTGCTGCTCAGGTCAACATCATGCAGTTCTGCCAGGCATTCAATGCTGCTACGTCTGACAAGCAGGGTGACATCATCCCCGTCGAGATCACCGTCTACGAGGACCGCACCTTCGACTTCATCTGCAAGACTCCTCCCGCGGCCCAGCTGATTAAGAAGGAGCTTGGCCTCAAGAGCGGCTCTGGCGTCCCCCAGCGCGACAAGGTTGGCCAGCTCTCCCAGGAGCAGCTCACCAGGATCGCCGAGATCAAGATGCCCGACCTCAACGCCAACGACATTGAGGCCGCCAAGAAGATCGTCGCCGGCACCGCCCGCTCCATGGGCGTCACCGTCGCCGAGTAACTTCTCTTTGGTTCCAAGCGCCCCCGGCCGGGGGCGCCTCTCTGATAGAGGCGGGCAACCGCCAAAGATGTGGGAGGGCTCAGCCGCCCGTTGACCACAGGAGGTAACACAATGGCTAAGCACGGAAAGAACTACAAGGGCGCCGTCGAGAAGGTCGACTCCACCAAGCTCTACACCCCCAAGGAGGCCATGGAGCTGGCCAAGGAGCTGTCTTCCGCCAAGTTCGACGAGACCGTCGAGGTCGCCGTCCGTCTGGGCGTTGACACCCGCAAGGCCGACCAGAACATCCGCGGCTCCATCTCCCTGCCCCACGGTACCGGTAAGACCGTCCGCGTCGCCGTCTTCGCCGAGGGCGCCAAGGCTACCGAGGCCGAGGAGGCCGGCGCCGACATCGTCGGCTCCGACGACCTCGTCGCCCAGATTGCCGCTGGCAACATCGAGTTTGACGCCGCCATCGCAACCCCGAACATGATGGGCAAGGTTGGCCGCCTCGGCAAGATCCTCGGCCCCCGTGGCCTCATGCCCAACCCCAAGCTGGGCACCGTCACCATGGACGTCGCCAAGATGGTCGCCGAGCTCAAGGCCGGTCGCGTTGAGTACCGCGCTGATCGCTACGGCATCTGCCACGTCCCCATGGGCAAGGCTTCCTTCGACACCGAGAAGCTCGTCGAGAACTACGGCGCTCTCTACACCGAGCTCCTGCGCGTGAAGCCCTCCTCTGCTAAGGGCAAGTATGTCAAGTCCATCGCCGTCTCCACCACGATGGGCCCTGGCATCAAGGTCGACACCGCCATCACCCGCGACTTTATGGCCTAAGATCTTCTCGCCTAGTTTGCGCATTTTGTTATTCTCTTGACGCAGCTGCTTGCTGATGTCAGCATGACTCAAGCAAGCATTGCGTCTTGCAGAAGTGTTCGTTGCACGTCCGCTGCCAAAGACAGCCGGTGTCCTCTTGGACTCAAAGGAGCAATCCGCCAGCCGAGGTGGTCTCAGAGATTCGCATCCTTGAGGACCCCGCTTTGGCAAAGCCTGAGCGGGGTCTTCTTTTGTGGAAGGCCCGCCGTGATGGCGGAACGTGCCTGTCCGCATTCAAGGAGGTGTAATTCATGCCCTGCACTGCAAACGTCAACATGCTCGAGAAGGTCGCCGGCTCCGTCGAGGCCTCCAAGGGCGTCTTCGTCATCGACTACCTGGGTCTCTCCGTTAAGGAGACTCAGGAGCTGCGTCGCGCTCTGCGCGAGGTCGGCGCCGAGATGAAGGTTTACAAGAACAACATCGTCAAGATCGCTCTTAGGAACGCTGGTCAGCCCGACATCGAGGAGCTCCTCGCCGGCCCCTGCGCTTACGTGTTCTACGAGAAGGATCCTGTGGACGCTGCCAAGGTCATCAAGGAGCAGTCCGAGAAGCTTAAGAAGATGAGCTTCATCGGCGGCATCGCTGATGGCAAGGCTCTCTCCGCCGACGAGGCCAAGGCCTACGCCGATCTGGCTTCTCGCGAGGAGCTCATGGCCCAGCTGGTCTACGTCATGGCCAGCCCGCTCTCTGGCATCGCCCAGGTCTGCGCCGGTCCTGCCCGCGGTCTCGTTACCGCCCTCAAGGCCGTCGCCGACGAGAAGGACGCCGCGTAGTAACTGCGCTGCATCCAAACCCGCACTTCATCACATTTATGGGACGCAACAACCTGCGTCCCCTACAAAAGGAGAATTGACATGGCTGTCACCAAGGATGAGATCATCGAGGCCCTCAAGGAGATGCCCGCCCTCGAGCTTTCCGAGCTCGTTCACGAGCTGGAGGACGTCTTCGGCGTCTCCGCCGCTGCCCCCGTGGCCGTGGCCGCTGCTCCCGCCGCTGCTGCTCCCGCCGAGGAGGAGAAGACCAACTTCGACGTCGTGCTCGAGGCCTTCGGCGACAACAAGATCGCCGTCATCAAGGTCGTCCGCGCTCTGACCAGCCTCGGCCTCAAGGAGGCCAAGGAGGTCGTCGAGGGTGCCCCCAAGGCCGTTCTCGAGGGTGCCAAGAAGGAGGACGCCGAGGCCGCCAAGAAGCAGCTCGAGGAGGCCGGCGCCACCGTCAAGCTCGCCTAAGTTATCCCTTAAGCGCAGCTTCGGCATAAGCCAAGCCAAGGAGCCGGGTCTTAGGACCCGGCTCTTTTTGTTGGCTTTCGGGGCGTGCAGCTGGGCGCCCAATAGCTTCTAATCCCACTATTACTACACAAATTTTACTAACTTGACAGAACGTTTGCGCAGGTAGATTGGGGTGCGAATAGATATCTAGCCAAAGGAATATCAGAAGTCAAGACTGTTCATTGACGCATAGGTTGACCTCAGCTAAATTATTACGTTGCGACAATTGCCGCATTCCACCCTTTTGAAGGAGGAACAGCCTGGTGTCTACTGCAAAGACCAATCTCACCAAACCGCAGGGCAACGGACGTATGACGTTCAGCAAGATCGCTCCGGCTATGGAGCTGCCCAACCTCATCTCCGTTCAGAAGGAGTCGTTCGAGCACTTCATGGGGGAGGGTCTCGCCGAGTCTTTCGCAGAGTTCTCGCCGATCGAGAACTCTGCCAAGAACATGCAGGTGGTCTTTGGTGACCACCAGTTCGGCGACCCCGCGCACACCATTGCCGAGTGCCGTGCCAAGGACATCTCCTATCAGGCCCCGCTCTTTGTTGACGTGCGCTTCATCAACAAGGAGACCGGCGAGATCAAGGAGCAGCTCGTCTTCATGGGCGACTTCCCGCTCATGACCGAGCGCGGCACCTTCATCATCAACGGCACCGAGCGCGTCGTCGTCTCTCAGCTCGTCCGCTCCCCGGGCGTGTACTTCTCCTCTGAGATGGACAACGGAGTCCTGGTCCACCGCGCGCAGTTCATTCCTGCCCGTGGCGCTTGGCTCGAGTTTGAGGTCGACAAGCGCGGCCACCTTGTGGTTTCCATTGACCGCAAGCGTCGCCAGTCCGCGACCATGTTCCTCCGTGCCCTCGGCATCGCCGAGACCGACGATGAGATCTTGACGCTGCTCGGCGACTCCGACATCGTCCGCTCCACCCTCGAGCGCGACACCGCTACCACCCGCGAGGACGCCCTCCTGGAGATCTACCGTCGTCAGCGCCCCGGCGAGCCCCCCACCGTGGACTCCGCCCGCTCCCTGCTCGACGGCCTCTACTTCAACCCGCAGCGCTACGACCTCGCTCGCGTCGGCCGCTACAAGGTCAACAAGAAGCTCGGCATTGACGTTGCGGACTCCGAGAAGGTCCTCACGCAGGAGGACATCATCTCCGCCCTGCGCTACCTGCTCGCCGTCCACGAGGGTGACGACACCAAGCGCCTCGACGACATCGACCACTTTGGCAACCGCCGCGTCCGCACCGTCGGCGAGCTGGTCCAGAACCAGTTCCGCATCGGCATGAGCCGCATGGAGCGCGTCGTGCGCGAGCGCATGGCCTCCCAGGACGCCGACGACATCACGCCGCAGTCCCTCATCAACATCCGCCCGATCGTGGCGGCCATCAAGGAGTTCTTCGGCTCCTCCCAGCTGTCCCAGTTCATGGACCAGTCCAACCCGCTTGCCGGCCTGACCCACAAGCGTCGCCTGTCCGCCCTGGGTCCTGGTGGCCTTGCCGGCCACAAGTCCGGCTCCAGCCGCCGCACCAACGTGCCGACGGCCGTCCGCGACGTCCACAACTCGCACTACGCCCGCATGTGCCCGATCGAGACCCCTGAGGGCCCCAACATCGGCCTCATCGGCTCCCTCGCCCTCTACGCCCACGTCAACGACTACGGCTTCATCGAGTCCCCGTACCGTCGCGTCGAGGACGGCAAGGTTACCGACAAGATCGACTGGATGACCGCCGACGAGGAGGAGACCCACAACATCGCCCCGGCCAACACGCCGTTTGACGAGAAGACCGGCAAGTTCGTGGCCGTCGACTCCAAGGGCAACATCTACCACCCCGAGCGCGTCATCGCCCGTACGCGCGACTTCGACGGCTCCTTCGGCGCTCCCGCCCAGGTGCCCGTCGAGGACGTCGACTACATGGACGTCTCGCCGCGCCAGCTGCTGTCCGTGGCCGCCAACCTCATTCCGTTCTTGGAGCACGACGACGCAAAGCGTACCCTCATGGGTGCAAACATGCAGCGTCAGGCCGTGCCCCTGATCCGCCCGCACGCCCCGTACGTGGGCACCGGCATGGAGGAGCGCGCCGCCAAGGACTCCGGTGAGCTCATCGTGGCCCAGCACGCCGGCACCGTCTCCGAGGTAGACGCCGCCCACGTGGTCGTCTACTCCGACGAGTACGGCTCCGAGCGCTATGACCTCCCCAAGTACCAGCGCTCCAACCAGTCCACCTGCATCAACCACCGCCCCATCGTCCACGCCGGCCAGAAGGTCGAGAAGGGCCAGCCGCTCGCTGACGGCACCTCCATCGACAACTCCGAGCTCGCCCTGGGCGCCAACCTCACCGTGGCCTACATGCCGTGGGAGGGCTTCAACTACGAGGACGGCATCATCGTGTCCGAGCGCGTCGTCCAGGACGACCTGCTGACCTCCGTCAACATCTCCCGTCACGAGATCGACGCCCGCGACACCAAGCTTGGCCCCGAGGAGATCACCCGAGAGATCCCGAACCTCTCCGAGGACATGCTCGCCAACCTTGACGACGACGGCATCATCCGCATCGGCGCCGAGGTCGGTCCTGGCGACATCCTGGTCGGCAAGGTCACGCCCAAGGGCGAGACTGCCCTGACCGCCGAGGAGCGCCTGCTGCGCGCCATCTTCGGTGCCAAGGCCCATGACGTCCGCGACACCTCCCTCAAGATGCCCCACGGCTCCTACGGCCGCGTCGTCGACGTCGTCCGCTTCAGCCGCGAGGCCGGAGACGACCTCCCGCCCGGAGTCAACGAGCTCGTCCGCGTCTTCGTCGCGCAGCGTCGCAAGATCCAGCAGGGCGACAAGATCGCCGGCCGCCACGGCAACAAGGGCGTCGTCTGCAATGTCCTGCCCGTCGAGGACATGCCCTACATGGCTGACGGCACCCCCGTCGACGTCCTCCTGGACCCGCTGGGCGTTCCTTCTCGTATGAACGTCGGCCAGCTGCTCGAGTGCCACCTCGGCTGGGCCGCCTCTCACGGCTGGGACGACGAGTCCACGGACTCCAAGCGCTACGTCCCCGGCCCCATCAACGTCGCCACGCCCGTCTTCGACGGCGCCACTGATGTCGAGGTCGCCGAGATCCAGCGCCGCACCAACATCAACCTGATGAACAAGGCCATGCAGGTCTATGGCGAGCACATGCGCGCCGACTTTGTCCCGCAGCTCAACGAGCGCGGCAAGACCACCCTGTACGACGGCCGCACCGGCGAGCCCTTCAAGAGCCAGATCACCGTGGGCACCTCCTACATCCTGAAGCTCGGCCACATGGTCGACGACAAGATCCACGCCCGCTCGACTGGTCCTTACTCCCTCGTCACGCAGCAGCCCCTGGGCGGCAAGGCCCAGTTCGGCGGCCAGCGCTTCGGCGAGATGGAGGTCTGGGCACTGTACGCGTACGGTGCCGCCAACGTCCTCCAGGAGATCCTCACCGTCAAGTCCGACGACACCAACGGTCGCGTCAAGACCTACGAGTCCATCGTCAAGGGCGAGAACGTGCCTGCCGCCGGCATCCCCGAGTCCTTCAAGGTCCTGGTCAAGGAGATTCGCTCCCTCGCCCTGGACATCGAGCCGATCTCCTACAAGAAGCGCGAGCAGCGCTCCCGTGACGAGAAGGCCGTCTCCACCGAGAGCCCCGTCGACGTCTTTGCCAGCATGGGCGACGGCAGCGAGCTCATCGGCGGAACCATCCCCGCCAACGATGAGGCCTCCGAGGTCCTCGTCGGCGACGCGAACAGCGATAAGGAGTAGCGACTGTGGCAGACTTCGATACCACTGACTTCGACGCAATCAAGATCTCGCTGGCCTCGGCCGACGACATCCGCGGCTGGTCCCACGGCGAGGTGAAGAAGCCGGAGACCATCAACTACCGCACCCTCAAGCCCGAGAAGGACGGCCTGTTCTGCGAGAAGATCTTCGGACCGGTCAAGGACTGGGAGTGCGCCTGCGGCAAGTACAAGGGCATCCGCTTCCGCGGCATCATCTGCGAGCGCTGCGGCGTCGAGGTGACCACCGCCAAGGTGCGCCGCGAGCGCATGGGCCACATCGAGCTCGCTGCTCCCGTGAGCCACATTTGGTACTTCAAGAGCCCGGCCACCTTCCCGCTGGCCCGTCTGCTCGACATGAAGTCCAAGGACCTCGAGAAGGTCCTGTACTTCGCGTCCTACGTCATCTACGAGGTTGACACCGAGGGCCGCGAGGAGGACGCCGACGAGCTTCGCGAGGAGCTCGCCGCCGACCTCGAGGCGCTGGATGCCGAGCGCGACAACGAGATCGAGCGCATGAGGGAGAACGCCCAGCCCTCCGACGACGAGTTCGGTGACGAGGAGGCCATGTCCGCCGAGGACCTCCGTGCCGCCATCTCCGACATCGAGGAGGAGTACGAGGAGGAGAAGGCTCTCCGCCGCGACGCCTACGAGAAGTTCCTGCAGCTCGAGGAGCGCGAGCTCATCTCCGACGAGGGCCTGTTCTCCGAGCTGAAGCGCTACTACGGCCTGTACTTCAAGGGCGGCATGGGTGCCGAGGCCGTCCGCGAGCTTCTCCGCAGCATCGACCTCGAGGCCGAGGCCAAGAAGCTGCGCGAGATCATCGCCTCCGACGACGCCCAGAAGCAGAAGCGCGAGAAGGCCGTCAAGCGCCTTGAGATCGTCGACGCCTTCCTCAAGGGCGGCAACGATCCTGCCAACATGATCCTCGACGTCGTGCCGGTCATCCCGCCCGACCTTCGACCGATGGTCCAGCTCGACGGCGGCCGCTTTGCCGCGTCCGACCTCAACGACCTGTACCGTCGCGTGATCAACCGCAACAACCGACTCAAGCGCCTGCTTGATCTTGACGCCCCGGCGATCATCGTCAACAACGAGAAGCGCATGCTCCAGGAGTCCGTGGACGCCCTGTTTGACAACGGCCGTCGTGGCCGTCCCGTCACGGGTCGTGGCGGTCGTCCGCTGAAGTCCCTCGCCGAGGCCCTCAAGGGCAAGCAGGGCCGCTTCCGCCAGAACCTGCTGGGCAAGCGCGTCGACTACTCTGGCCGTTCGGTCATCGTCGTCGACCCCAAGCTCAAGCTGCACCAGTGCGGCCTGCCCTCCCAGATGGCCCTCGAGCTCTTCAAGCCCTTCGTGATGCGCCGCCTCGTCGAGCTCGGCAAGGTGGAGAACATCAAGGGTGCCAAGCGCGCCATCGACCGTTCCCTGCCGGCCGTGTGGGACGTCCTTGACGAGGTCATCCAGGACCGCCTGGTCCTTCTCAACCGTGCACCTACGCTGCACCGTCTTTCCATCCAGGCCTTTGAGCCGGTCCTGGTCGAGGGCAAGGCCATCCACCTGCACCCGCTGGTGTGCGCCCCCTTCAACGCCGACTTCGACGGCGACCAGATGTCCGTGCACGTGCCCCTGTCCACGCAGGCCCAGACCGAGGCCCGCGTCCTCATGCTGTCCAGCAACAACCTGCGCTCCCCGGCCTCCGGCAAGGTGCTGACCGTTCCCTCCCAGGACATGGTCTTCGGCACCTACTTCCTCACCACCGAGAAGACCGAGGTCCCCGAGAAGCCGGCCGTCTTCGCCGACTTTGAGGACGCGCTTCTCGCCGCTGACATGGACAAGGGGCTTGACCTGCAGGAGCGCGTCATCGTGCGCGTCAAGCCGCAGGACGCCAACGTGGTCGAGGACGGCCGCCGTCTGTTCCGCGTGCTCGTCAAGCGCGGCACCACCGAGGACTACGACGTCACCGAGCACGCCGTGCGCTTCGAGACCACCATCGGCCGCATCATCTTCAACCGTCAGTGCCTGCCCGCCGACTACCCCTTCATCAACTACAAGATGGTGAAGAGCGACATCGGCGCCCTGGTCAACGACTGCTGCGACCGCTACCCGCTGGCCGACGTGGAGCCCATCCTTGACGCCATCAAGTCCACCGGCTTCCACTACGCCACCGTCGCCGGCCTGACCGTCTCCGTGTGGGACGCCGTCATTCCCGAGGACAAGCCCGAGCTCCTCGAGGAGGCGCAGGACCGCGTCGACCAGATCAACGAGTACTACGAGGACGGCTTCCTCTCCGAGCGAGAGCGCCACGTCGAGGTCGTTAACGCCTGGACCGAGTGCACCGACCTCATGGGCTCCAAGATGCTGGAGGGCTTCGCCGAGGACAACCCCATCTACATGATGGCCGACTCCGGCGCCCGTGGCTCCAAGACCCAGCTGCGTCAGCTCGCTGGTATGCGAGGCCTCATGGCCGACATGTCCGGCGAGACCATCGACCTGCCCATTAAGGCAAACTTCCGCGAGGGCCTGCTGCCGCTGGAGTACTTCATCTCCACCTACGGCGCCCGTAAGGGCCTGGTCGACACCGCGTCCCACACCTCCGACTCCGGCTACCTGACCCGTCGACTGGTCGACGTGGCCCAGGACGTCATCGTCCGTGAGGAGGACTGCGGCACCGACGAGGGTGTGACCTACCCGCTGATCAAGCCGGGCGAGACCGACGTCGACGTCGACCTCGTTGGCCGCTGCGCCCTGAACGACATCGTGGACCCGCAGACCGCCGAGGTCCTCATCCCCAAGGACGGCTACATCGAGTCCAAGGCGGACCTCGAGATGCTCGTTGAGCACGGCCTCAAGAGGGTCGAGCTCCGCGCGCTTCTCACCTGCAAGTCCAAGTACGGCGTCTGCCAGAAGTGCTACGGCTGGGACCTCTCCACGCGTCGTCCGGTCAACATCGGCACGGCCGTCGGCATCATTGCCGCCCAGTCCATCGGCGAGCCGGGCACCCAGCTCACCATGCGTACGATTCACTCCGGCGGCGTCGCCGGTGCTGACGACATCACGCAGGGCCTCCCGACGGTCGCCCGCATGTTCGACGTCGTCGGCAACGTCAACGAGAAGATCCTGGGCCGCGAGGCCGACCTGGCCCCCGTGTCCGGTCTCCTTCGCATCACCCCGGAGCAGACCGAGTACCTCATCCGCATCCTGGACGTCGAGGACAACACCCGCACCATCGAGGAGTGGCGAGTTCCCGCCTCCGCCCGCTTCATGCCGGGCATCGAGGACGGCGTCGAGGTCCGCGCCGGCGACCAGATCACCCGTGGCTTCGTCAACTTCCGCAAGCTGCGCAAGCTCACGGACATCGAGTCGACGATGCACACCTTCGTCGAGTCCGTCAAGGACGTCTACACGTCCCAGGGCGTTGACCTGAACGACAAGCACATCGAGGTCATCGCGCGTCAGATGCTGCGTCGCGTCCAGGTCACCAACCCCGGTGACTCCCAGTACCTGCTGGGCCAGTACGTCGACCGCTACGTCTTTGCGGACACCGTCCGCAACGTGGCCCTCGCTGGCGGCACCCCGCCCGAGGCCGAGCCGGTCATCCTTGGTACCCTCAAGGTCGCCAGCTCCATCGACTCCTGGCTCTCCAGCGCGTCCTTCATCCGCACCGCCGGCGTCCTCACCGAGGCCGCCATCGAGGGCGACGTCGACCACCTGCTGGACCTCAAGTCCAACGTCATCGTGGGCAAGCAGATCCCGGCCGGCACCGGCCTGTCTGCCTACCACGACGTGGAGCTCACCTACCACGGCTCCAAGATCGACGGCCCCACGAGCCCGCTTGCCAAGAGCCTGCCCGAGTGGGCTCCCGACGAGCTCAAGGGCATCGAGGAGCAGCTGCCCAAGCAGCTTGACTGGGTCGGCGACGACTTCGGTCTGGGCGGCGTCTACTCCAAGAACGGCCGCACGCTCTCCAGCGAGGAGGCCAAGCTCTACCTCTTCGACGACCTGGGCGTGTCGCAGCGCTGGACCAACAAGTTCAGCGAGGTCGGCATCGAGACCGTGGGCGACCTCATCGGCAAGACCGAGGACGACCTGCTTCGCATCGATGGCATTGGCGCCAAGGCCATCGAGGAGCTGCGCGACGGCCTCGAGGCCCGTGGCCTGCTCTACATCCTCGAGCCCGAGGACGACGAGGCCGACAGCGAGGACCTGTCTCAGCTCCTGAACATGGTCTTCTCGCCTGATGCCGACGCCGACATCATGCTCGGCACCGCCGCCCCCGCCAAGCACCACTTTGAGGACGACGAGCTCATCGGCGGCCTGAGCGAGGACGCTTCCGCCAACGCCGGTGGCGACGTCATCAACGAGGACCTCGGCTCCCTTGACGACCTGCTCTCCCAGGTCGTGAAGTCCGAGTCCTCCGACGAGGAGTAAGCGCTTCTCGTCAGCCACATAGCACCGCAAAGGGGCGGCTCCAGACGGGGCTGCCCCTTTTTGCTGCCGCGCGCTTGCGCCCGACCGCCGTCTGCCCCGCTACCTGCGCCCTTCTCCCCAAAGCCGTGGCCGTTTGCGCTGGAGAGGAGGGCGTCCGCCTATATACTTGAACCTCAGTCAAAAACAATGCCAGGCGGGAGACCCCATGGACGAGTACAAGATCCTAGAGATCAAGCAGTCGGTCTTTGCCGACAACGACCGGGAGGCCGACGCCCTGCGAGCGAGCCTCAAGGAGCGCGGGCAGTTCCTGCTCAACCTCATGAGCTCGCCGGGCTCCGGCAAGACCACCACGCTCAGCCGCACCATCGAGGCGCTGGGAGACGAGCTTGCCCTGGCCGTCATGGAGGCCGACATCGACTCTGACGTGGACGCCGCGACCATCGCCAAGCTGGGCGCCAAGACCATCCAGCTGCACACGGGCGGCATGTGCCACCTTGACGCCGGCATGTGCGCGCAGGGCCTTACGGGCCTTGCCGCCGACGACGTCGACCTCATCTTCTTGGAGAACGTGGGCAACCTGGTGTGCCCCGCGGAGTTTGACACGGGTGCCTGCAAGAACGCCTGCATCCTGTCCGTCCCCGAGGGAGACGACAAGCCGCTCAAGTACCCGCTTATGTTCCAGGTCGTGGACGTGGTGCTGGTCAACAAGATGGACGTCGCGCCCTACTTTGACTTTGACCTCGAGAAGTGCCGCGCCAACGTGGCCATGCGCAACCCCAATGCCCGCGTGATTCCCATCTGCGCCAAGACGGGCGAGGGCATGGACGAGTGGTACCAGTGGCTTCGCGACCAGGTGGGCGCCTGGAAGACCGCGTAGCCCAACGCAGCCAGAGAGCAGCCGGCGCGTCTGAGGGGTCGCGCTGGCCCTACATAGAGGAGAGGACATGTCCGTAAACATGGAGGAGAACCCCATGCGGGGCACGCTCACCGACGATGAGATCGCGGCTAGGAACGTGATCCCGACCACCAACCCGGCCGGGGAGCCCCATCGCATCATCTGCGATGAGTACTTCTCGGAGAACGACACCTTCACGCAGTGGGTGCCCAAAGATCCCGACGAGCCCGGCCCCGCCGCGTCCGAGCCGCTCAAGCCCACCGTCCTGTCCGAGGCGCAGAAGATCTCGGACCGCATAGGCAACAAGACCAAGGTCACCGACCCCGACTACTGGGGGCTCGCCTCCGTCATGACCGAGGAGGAGGCCCAGCTCACCAGCTGCATGAAGGTGCGCGTCCCCATGACGCTTCAGCAGGTGGTCTCAGCCAGCGGCAAGCCCGCCGAGCGCGTGCAGGAGCTTCTCGACGCGCTCTCCATCAAGGGCATCATCGAGTACAACTGGGAGAACCCGCAGCACAACAAGCAGTACGTGCTGCCCATGTTCGTGCCGGGCTCTGCCGAGTTCACGCTCATGAACCAGAAGCAGCTCGAGGAGCACCCCGAGATCGGCACCTTCTTCGAGCGCATGGCCTACCTGCCGCTCACCAAGGTCACCAAGATGGTTCCGCCCGGAGGCGCCGGCATCGGCATGCACGTCATTCCGGTGGAGAAGGCCATCGAGCACGAGAACCAGTCCGTGGACATCGAGCACATCTCCCACTGGCTCAAGAAGTACGACCGCTACGCGGCCGGCTCCTGCTCCTGCCGCCTGGGCGAGCGCACGCGCAACGTGGGAAGCCCCGACGACCCGCAGGACTGGTGCATCGGCATCGGCGACATGGCCGACTACCTGGTGGAGACCGGCAAGGGTCACTTCATTACCTACGACCAGGTCATCGAGACCCTCCTGCGCGCCGAGAAGAACGGCTTTGTGCACCAGATCACCAACATCGACGGCGAGGACAAGATCTTTGCCATTTGCAACTGCCAGGTCAACGTCTGCCACGCCCTGAGGACCTCCCAGCTCTTCAACACGCCCAACATGAGCCGTTCCGCCTACGTGGCCCACGTGGACGAGACCAAGTGTGTGGCCTGCGGCGAGTGCGTCGAGGTTTGCCCGGCGGGCGCTCCCAAGCTCGGCCAGAAGCTCTGCAAGAAGTCCGGCAAGGTGAGCTATCCCGTCCAGCCGCTCCCCGACAATAACCACTGGGGCGAGGACGACTGGAACTGGAACTACAAGAACGACAACCGCATCGAGTGCCACGAGACCGGCACCGCCCCCTGCAAGGTGGCCTGCCCGGCCCACGTGCCCGTCCAGGGCTACCTGCGCATGGCCGCCCAGGGCCGCTACAAGGAGGCCCTTGGCATCATCAAGCGCAAGAACCCGTTTCCGGCAGTCTGCGGCCGCGTCTGCAACCGCCGCTGCGAGGCCGCCTGCACCCGCGGCACCATAGACGAGGCCGTGGCCATCGACGAGGTCAAGAAGTTCATCGCCGAGAAGGACCTGGACGCCGAGACCCGCTACGTGCCCGAGCCCACCATCGCCTCCATGCGCGGCCGCCGCAAGGAGAAGATCGCCATTGTCGGCGCCGGCCCGGCCGGCCTGTCCTGCGCCTACTACCTGGCCGACAAGGGCTATGACCCCGTCGTCTTCGAGAAGAACCCGCTGCCGGGCGGCATGATGACCTACGGCATCCCGTCCTACAAGCTCTCCAAGCAGGTCGTGGCCGCCGAGATCGACGTCCTGCGCGAGATGGGCGTCGAGATCCGCTGCGGCGTCGAGGTGGGCAAGGACGTCACCCTGGACGAGCTGCGCAAGCAGGGCTTCTGCGCCTTCTACCTGGCCATTGGCGCCCAGGGCGGCCGTCACGCGGGCGTTGACGGCGAGGACGCCGAGGGCGTCTCCACGGCCGTGGACTTCCTGCGCTGCGCGCTTGACGACCCCAACCACGAGGTCAAGGGCGCCACGGTTGTCGTCGGCGGCGGCAACGTCGCCATCGACGCCGCGCGCGTCTCGGTGCGCTGCGGCTCCGACGACGTCTCCATGTTCTGCCTGGAGGCCCGCGACGAGATGCCGGCCCTGCCCGAGGAGGTAGCCGAGGCCGAGGAGGACGGCGTCCACGTCAACTGCGGCTGGGGCCCCGCCTCCATCCAGGTGGACGAGACCGGCCACGTGAGCGGCGTCACCTTCAAGCGCTGCACCAGCGTCTTTGACTACGACCACCGCTTTGCCCCCACCTACGACGAGAGCGACACCGTCTTCGTGCCCTGCACCAACGTGGTGCTCTCCATCGGCCAGTCCATAGAGTGGGGAGACCTTCTCGCCGGCTCCGCGGTGGAGCTGGGCCGTGGCAACGCCGCCGTGGCGGACGCCAGGACCTACCAGACGGCGCAGCCCGACGTCTTTGTGGGCGGCGACGCCTACACGGGCCCGCGCTTTGTGATCGACGCCATCGCCGCCGGCCACGAGGCGGCCGAGTCCCTGCACCGCTATGCGCAGAGGGGCTCCTCGCTCACCATCGGCAGAAACCAGCTGCACTACGTGGAGCTGGACAAGTCCGACATCCTGGTCGACCCCAACGGCTACGACCACTGCGGCCGGCAGGCGCCCGCCAGCGACCACGTGGCCTCCGTCCTTCACGACTGGACCGACGTGCGCCACACCTTCACGGAGGAGCAGGTCAAGAAGGAGACGGCACGCTGCCTGGGCTGCGGCGCCTCCATCGTGGACGCCAACCGCTGCATTGGCTGCGGCCTGTGCACCACGCGCTGCGAGTTCGACGCCATCCACCTCAGGCGAGACAACCCCGCCTGCTCCACCATGGTGCGCTCCGAGGACAAGATGAAGGCCATCCTGCCCCACGCGGCCAAGCGTGGCATCAAGCTGCTGCTCAAGGGCAAGAAGAAGGCCCAGTAGCCAATGCATGAGCTCGGCATAGTCTTCCACGTCATCAAGATGGTCGAGGAGGTGGGGGAGGAGAACTCCCTCACCTCCGTGGCCCGCGTGGGCCTGGCCTTGGGCGAGGTCTCTGGCGTCCTGCCCGACTACCTGCAGGACTGCTGGAAGTGGGCCGTCCAGAAGAGCGACCTTCTGGCCGGCTCTGTCCTCGACGTCCGCAAGGTGGAGGCGGTCACCGTCTGCAACTCCTGCGGCAAGACCTACGGCACCGTGGCCCATGGCAAGGTCTGCCCGCACTGCGGCAGCGCCGACACCGTCCTTCTCCGCGGCAACGAGGTCGAACTCGAGGAGATCGAGGCCAAGTAGGGCGGAGCGGCCAGAGGCCCTTCTCGCCGGGAGCTCCGCGTCCATCTGTGTATGCGGCGTGGAGAATGGATACGCCCGGCTCCGTGGCGTTTTGACATCAGGAATAGCGCGGCGTAATGTTCATCGTCGCGTCAATCCGGGGCAGCGGTGCTGCGCAGCCCTTGAATACACAACAAAGAAGCACGTCGATAGGTATAGAAGGAGAGAGCTTTGCCTACTATCAACCAGCTGGTTCGCAAGGGACGCACGAGCGTCAAGTCCAAGTCCAAGAACGCAGCCCTGCAGCACAACCCCCAGAAGCGTGGCGTCTGCACCCGCGTCTTCACCACCACGCCCAAGAAGCCGAACTCGGCTCTTCGTAAGGTCGCCCGTGTCCGTCTCGTCAACGGCATCGAGGTCACCGCTTACATCCCCGGCGAGGGCCACAACCTCCAGGAGCACTCCATCGTCCTGATCCGTGGCGGCCGCGTCCGTGACCTCCCGGGTGTCCGCTACAAGATCGTCCGTGGCGCCTACGACTGCGCCGCCGTCCAGAACCGCCAGAAGGCCCGTTCTCGCTACGGCACCAAGCGCGCCAAGTAGTCAAACCAACCGCCACACTCGCTTTTTAGATCTTAGGAGAAACAAATGCCGCGTCGTGCATCTGCAAAGACCCGTCGTGAGGTTCAGCCTGACGCCGTCTACAACAACCGTCTTGTGACCCAGCTGATCAACAAGGTCCTGCTGGACGGCAAGAAGGCCACCGCCGAGCGCATCGTCTACGGTGCCTTCGACATCGTCAAGGAGAAGTCCGGCGACGATCCCCTGGCCGTCTTCAAGAAGGCTATGGACAACATCCGTCCGACCCTCGAGGTCAAGCCCAAGCGCGTCGGTGGCGCCACCTACCAGGTGCCCATGGAGGTCAACTCCCGTCGTGCCACCACCCTCGCCATCCGCTGGATGGTCAACTTCTCTCGCGCCCGCAAGGAGAAGACCATGGCCGAGCGTCTTGCCAACGAGATCATCGACGCCTCCAACGGCGTGGGTGCCTCCGTCAAGAAGCGTGAGGACCTCTTCAAGATGGCCGAGGCCAACCGCGCGTTCTCTCACTACCGCTTCTAGTTCGCTGACCCGAGGAGAAGCTACACATGGCTAAGGCTAAGTACAAGCTCGAAGACCTTCGTAACATCGGCATCATGGCTCACATCGATGCCGGTAAGACGACCACTACCGAGCGCATTCTTTACTACACCGGCAAGACCCACAAGATCGGTGAGGTCCACGATGGCGCTGCCACCATGGACTGGATGGTTCAGGAGCAGGAGCGCGGCGTTACCATTACCTCCGCTGCCACCACGTGCTTCTGGAAGGACCACGTCATCCAGATCATCGACACCCCGGGCCACGTTGACTTCACGGCCGAGGTCGAGCGCTGCCTGCGCGTCCTCGACGGTGCCGTCGCCGTCTTCGACGCCGTCGCCGGCGTCCAGCCGCAGTCCGAGACCGTTTGGCGTCAGGCCACCAAGTACAACGTGCCTCGCATCGCCTTCATCAACAAGTACGACCGCATCGGCTCTGACTTCTTCCACGCCATCGACACCATGAAGGAGCGCCTGCACGCTCCGGCCGTGGCCGCCCAGATCCCCATGGGCTCCGAGGCTAACTTCTGGGGTCTCATCGACCTGGTCACCATGACCGCTTGGGACTTCAAGGAGGACGCCAAGGGCATGATTTACCCCGAGCCCATGGATTCCATCCCCGAGGAGTTTGCTGACATCGTCGCCGAGAAGCGCGAGGAGCTGCTCGACGCCGCCGCCAACTACGACGATGAGATCATGGAGGCCGTCCTCGAGGACGCCGAGGTCCCCGTGGACAAGCTCAAGGGTGCCATCCGCGCTGGCGTCATCGACGGCGGCATCAACCCCGTCTTCGTAGGCTCCGCCTACAAGAACAAGGGCATCCAGGAGCTTCTCGACGCCGTCGTCGACTACCTGCCGAGCCCGCTCGACGTCAAGGAGATCGACGGCACCACGCCCAAGGGCGAGGAGGCCGTCCGCCACGCCGACATCAAGGAGCCCTTCTCCGCTCTGGCCTTCAAGATCATGACCGACCCGTATGTTGGTAAGCTCACCTACATCCGCGTCTACTCTGGTCAGGCCGAGGCCGGCTCCTACGTCTACAACTCCGTCAAGGACGGCCGCGAGCGTCTGGGCCGCATCCTCGAGATGAACGCCAACGAGCGCGTTGACCGTGAGGAGTGCTCCGCTGGCGACATCGTCGCCTGCGTCGGCATGAAGAACACCACTACCGGTGACACCCTCTGCGACGAGAAGCACCCGATCATCCTCGAGTCCATCCAGTTCGCCGATCCCGTCATCGACGTCGCCGTCGAGCCCAAGACCAAGGCCGAGCAGGACAAGATGTCCGTTGGCCTTGCCAAGCTCGCCGAGGAGGACCCGACCTTCCAGGTCCACACCGACCACGAGACCGGCCAGACCATCATCGCCGGCATGGGCGAGCTGCACCTCGAGATCATCGTCGACCGTCTGCGTCGCGAGTTCAAGGTTGACTGCAACGTGGGTAAGCCCCAGGTTGCCTACCGCGAGACCTGTGGCCACGCCGTCCAGAAGGCCGAGGGCAAGTTCGTCCGCCAGTCCGGTGGCCGCGGCCAGTACGGCCACGCCGTCATCGACATCGAGCCGAACGAGGAGGGCAAGGGCTACGAGTTCGAGAACGCCATCGTCGGTGGCGTCGTCCCGAAGGAGTACATCCCCTCCATCGACAAGGGCATCCAGGAGGCGCTGCAGAACGGCGTCATCGCCGGCTACCCGGTCGTCGACGTCAAGGTCAAGCTGATCGACGGTTCCTACCACGAGGTCGACTCCTCCGAGGCCGCCTTCAAGATCGCCGGCTCCATGGCCATCAAGGACGCCCTCAAGAAGTCCGACCCCGTCCTGCTCGAGCCTGTCGAGAAGGTCGAGGTTGAGACCCCCGAGCAGTACATGGGCGACGTCATGGGCAACCTGACCTCCCGCCGCGGCAAGATCGAGGGCATGGAGGACCGTCACGGCACCAAGGTCATCACCGCCAAGGTGCCTCTGGGCGAGATGTTCGGTTACGCCACCGACCTCCGCTCCCAGACCCAGGGTCGCGCGAGCTACACCATGCAGTTCGACTGCTACGAGCCCGTCCCCAAGTCTGTTCGTGACGAGATCGTCGCCAAGAACGGCGGCACCAACTAAACGACCCGAGCCTTAGCTCATTACGGAGGTACCAAAGTGTCAAGCCAGAAGATCAGGATTCGCCTCAAGGGCTACGACCACGAGGTCGTTGATCAGTCCGCCAAGCTCATCGTGGACACCGCCCAGAAGACCGGCGCCCGCGTGTCCGGTCCCATCCCCCTGCCGACCGAGCGCAACCTGTACTGCGTCATCCGCTCGCCGCACAAGGACAAGGACTCCCGCGACGAGTTCGAGATGCGCACCCACAAGCGCCTCATCGACATCCTCGACCCCTCTTCCAGCACCGTCGATTCCCTCATGCGTCTCGACCTCCCCGCTGGCGTGGACATCGAGATCAAGCTCTAAGCTCTAGCGCCTAGAGTCTCATGCGCCCCCGAGAGCAATCGCTCCCGGGGGCGTTTTGCGCTTCTTGTCGCCACATACAAACGGCGGCGGTGGTGGCGAGGCGTTGACGGCAGCGTAGAATGGCAAAAGAAATTGCAGGCAGGAGGGTGCTTTGAAGCGACTGTATTTGGTGCGGCACGGACAGACGGAGTTCAACCTGGCAAAGCTCGTCCAGGGGCGGTGCGACTCGCCGCTGACGGAGCTGGGTCGTGCGCAGGCCCTGGCCGCCGGCGCATGGCTGGCTGACCACGACGTGCGTCCCGATGCGGTGGGAACTTCTCCTTTGGGCCGTGCCTTTGCCACAACCGGCCTGCTCATGAGCGTGCTCACTGAGCACGGCCTTCTGGACCACAGCGTGGCGCCGCAGGTGACGCCCGGCCTCATGGAGCGCGACTACGGCACCTTCGAGCGCGGGCCTCAGTCGGACGTTCCGGCAAATGTGTGGGACCCCGGAGACGCCCTCGTGACCTGCGGAGGAGAGGGCAACGCCGCCCTGCGCTCCCGCGTCCTTGCGGCCCTGCGCGCCCTTCTCGCCCCTGGGGATGTCACCTGCGCCCTGGCCGTCTCACACGGATCTGCCTCCAAGCAGTTCCTCGCCGCCGTCCTTTCCGGCGAGAAGGACGTGCCTAAGGTCCTTCCTAACTGCGCAATCATGGTTTGCGACTACGACCCCGCCTCTGGTGAGTTCTTTGTGAGACAGATCGTCGACCCCCTTGCCTAGGCCTATGGATACGCCCGGACCGGGGGATTTTCTCGCCGCAGGTAGACGGCTCAAAAACTTCTGCGTAGAGATTGTGAATCGGCTTTGCCGTGTGTAATATAGACAGGCTGCCTAACTGGGGACATTTATGCGTCGCCAAGACGGCAGCATGTATCGGATGTGGTCCGCTGGGGTTGGGGCAAAGGGTGCCCCACATGGTCCCATGACCACCGAGGGTTAGGAAAGAGCATGGTCAGCACCATCCTTGGCCGCAAGCTCGGAATGACGCAGGTTTGGGACGAGAACGACAACGTCGTGCCCGTCACCGTCATCCAGGCTGGCCCCTGCACCGTCTCGCAGGTCAAGACGAAGGCGTCCGACGGCTACGACGCCGTCCAGATCGGCTTCGGAGACATCTCCGCCAAGCACGTCAACAAGCCCATGGCTGGTCACTTCGCCAAGGCCGGCGTCGAGCCGATGCGCTTCCTGCGCGAGGTCCGCGTCGAGAACGGCGAGGAGCACCACACCGGCGACGTCGTGACCGTCGCTGACTTCGCTGACGTCAAGTCCGTCGACGTCATCGGCACCTCCAAGGGCAAGGGTTTCCAGGGCACCGTCAAGCGCTGGAACTTCTCCCGTGGCCCGATGACCCACGGCTGCCGCAACCAGCGCAAGCCTGGTTCCATCGGCCAGTGCGCCTACCCCGCCCGCGTCCGCAAGGGCCTGCACATGTACGGCCACATGGGCGACGCGCGCGTCACGGTCAAGAACCTCAAGCTCGTCCGCGTTGACGCCGAGCAGAACCTCATGCTCGTCAAGGGCGCTGTCCCCGGCGGCAAGAACGGTCTCGTCCAGGTCCGCATGGCCTAAGGGCCCCAAGAAGTCAAACTCTTAGGCTAACAAGGAGGACAGAATGTCCAAGTACGCCATCAAGAACGTTGAGGGGGCTCAGGTCGCCGAGGCCGAGCTCGCCGACAGCGTCTTCGGCATCGAGCCGAACATCCCCTGCATCCACCAGGTCGTGGTTTGCCAGGACGCCTGCAAGCGTCAGGGTACCCATTCCACCAAGAACCGTCACGACGTCTCTGGCGGCGGCTCCAAGCCCTACCGCCAGAAGGGCACCGGCCGTGCTCGTCAGGGTTCCATCCGCGCTGGTCAGTGGACCGGCGGCGGCGTGATCTTTGGACCCACCCCGCACTCCCACGCCAAGCGCGTCAACCACAAGATGGTCAAGGTCGCCATGCGCGGCGTCCTCTCCGGCAAGGTTGCCGACGGCGAGCTCGTCCTCGTCGACTCCCTTGACTTCGAGAAGCCCTGCACCAAGCAGGCCGTTGCCATCCTCAACGCCCTCGGCGTTGCTGGCAAGCGCGTCACCGTCGTCGTCGACGACGAGGCCGTCAACGCTTACCTCTCCTTCCGCAACATCGAGAAGGTCACCATCATTGGCGTTTCCGAGGCCAACACCCGCTACCTCATTGACAACGGCGCCCTCGTCATGACCGCCGACGTCTGCAAGAAGCTTGAGGAGGTGCTCGCTTAAATGAACTCCCTCTACAACGTCATCATCCGCCCGATCATCTCTGAGCGTTCCTACGACCTCATGGAGCAGGGCAAGTACACCTTTGAGGTGGCCAAGGACGCTCCCAAGCAGGAGATCCGTCAGGCTGTGGAGAAGCTCTTCAACGTCCACGTTGTCAAGGTCAACACCATGAACGTCCGT
>CAJMPT010000010.1 GCA_905215465.1 uncultured bacterium
CCACGATCAGGATGACGATGTCGGTCACCTTGGCGCCGCGGGCACGCATGGCCGTGAACGTCTCGTGGCCCGGGGTGTCGATGAAGGTGATGGTGCGCCCGTTGATCTGGACCTGGGAGGCGCCGATGGCCTGCGTGATGCCGCCGGCCTCGCCCGCGGCGACGCCGGTGTGGCGGATGGCGTCGAGAAGCGACGTCTTGCCGTGGTCGACGTGACCCATGACGGTTACCACGGGAGAGCGCGGCTTCAGGTCCTCGGGGTTGTCGAAGAAGCTGAAGGAGTTCTCCTCCTCCTTGGTCATGACTTTGACGTCACGGCCGAGGTCGTCGGCGACGAGCTCGATGAGGTCGTCGGACATGGACTCGGTGAGCGTCAGCGGTGTACCCAGGAGGAACAGGCGCTTGATGATGTCGTTGGCGGGCACGCCGAGAAGCTCGGCGAGCTCGCTGACCGTGGAGCCCTGCGGGACCTTGACCGTGTCGAGCTGCGACAGGTCCTGGTCGTTGGCTATGGCCTCCTCGATGCGCTTCTCCTGCTCGGCCTCGGCCTGCTGCTTCTGGCGACGCTCCTTGCGGCGCTTGCGGCGGCCGGTGGACTCGCGGGAGGCCTCCTCGACGGCCTCGCGGGCCTCCTCGAGCACCTTGTTGCGGTTGTAGGCCTCGGCCTCGCGGGCCATACGGCTGTAGCGGTCCTCGCCGCCCTCCTCGCCGCGACGGCCCTTCTTGCCGCGACGACGGCCGTCGGAGCGATCGGAGTCGTTGGAGGCGCCGGAGTTGGCCGCCGGGGCGCTGTTACCGGAGGCGGCGGGGGCGGCGGACTGGCGGTTCTCGCCGCCGCGGCCCTGGCCGCGCTTGCCGCCGCGGGAGCCCTTGGACTCGGCCTTCTTCTGCGCGGCCTCCTCGGCCTGGTGCTTCAGGACCTCCTCCTGCTGGGCAATCTGGTCAAGCAGGCTGGAGAAGGACGGCACGGACTTGGGGGCGGTGTCGCGGACGCGGTTCTTCTCGGCCTCCTCCTTGGCCTTCTTCTCGGCGGCGAGGCGCTCCTCCTCGGCCTTGCGGCGTCGCTCCTCCTCGGCCTTGCGGCGGCGCTCCTCCTCGGCGCGCTCGGCCTCGCGGCGCTTCTCGGCCTCGATGCGCTCCTTCTCGGCGCGCTCGGCCTCGATGCGCTCCGCCTCGGCCTTGGCCTCGGCCTCAGCGCGCTTCTCGGCCTCGATCTCTGCGGCGCGGGCGTCGAGGATGGGCTTGAGCTGCTTGCGGACCATGGAGACGTAGGCGTCCTCGAGTGTGGAGGAAGCGCTCTTGGCGGGGATCTTCATGTCGGCGAGGTGTCCCAGCATCTCCTTGCTGGTCATGCCGTATTCCTTAGCCAGGTCATGTACGCGTGTCTTGGCCATGTAACCTACCTTCCAAAGCAATGGGCGCGTGCCCGGGGACAGTTCTTGGGTGGGGCTTCGCCCTTAGATGAGGGAGTCGGGGTCGTCGGAGACCTCGTAGTCGCCCATCTGCTCGTGCAGGCCGCAGAAGCGCGAGCCCGGACGGGCCATGTTGCGGCACTGGACGCCGTTGTCACCCACGTACTCGCAGCGGTGAGCCTCCTCGTCCTCGTCATCGACCTCGGAGACGGTCATGGGCAGGTCGCGCAGGACGCCGGCGGCAAGGGACTCGTTCTTGATGTCGATGTGCATGCCGGTGAGGCGGGCGGCCAGGCGGGCGTTCTGGCCCTCCTTGCCGATGGCCAGGGAGAGCTGGTCGTCCGGGACGATGACCGTGGCGTAGTTCTTGTCTTCGTCGATGATGACGCGGGAGACGCGCGCCGGGGACAGGGCGCTGGCCACGCAGCGTGCCGGGTCGTCGTGCCACAGGACCACGTCGACGCGCTCGCCGCGAAGCTCGCTCACGACGGTGCGGACGCGGCTGCCCTTGGGGCCGACGCAGGCGCCCACCGGATCGAGGTGGTCGTCGTTGGAGGAGACGGCCACCTTGGAGCGGACGCCGGCCTCGCGGGCCACGGAGCGGATCTCGACGATGCCGTCGTAGACCTCGGGAACCTCGACCTCAAAGAGGCGACGGAGCAGGTCCGGGTGGGTGCGGGAAACCACGATGGGCGGACGCTGGCGCTCGCCGCGGACGACGGGCTGGGCGTTGTTGGGGTCGCGGACCTCGATGATCAGGGCCTTGATGCGCTGGTTGTGCATGTAGCGCTCGCCCTGCGGGCGCTCGTTGCGCTCGTCGGGGAAGCGACGCTGGTCGAAGTGGGGCAGCTCGGCCTCCACGCCCTCGCGGATCTTGATGATCGTGAAGTCGGGCGTGGTCTGGAGCACGGTGCCGGTCACGATGTCGCCCACGCGCTGGGAGAACTCCTCGTAGATCTGGACGCGAGCGGCGTTGCGCACGATGGCGCGGATCTCGGCCTTGGCGTGCTGCGCGGCGATGCGGGAGGTTCCGGGAGGGGTCACGTCGACCTCGTCGAACTCGGAGTACTCACCGGTCTCCGGGTCCTCCTCGCCCTTGGGGACGAGCTCGTAGACGTAGACGCGACCAGAGGCGCGGTCGATGGTGACGCGGGCGCCAAACGGCAGGTGCAGCACGTCAGCGTAGCTCTTGGCCAGGGACTGCTCGAGGCGGTCCAGCAGGTAGAGCTGGTCGATGTGCTTCTCCTGGCAGAGAAGCTCGAGGGCTTCCATCATCTCAGATGCCATGGGTTGAATCCTTCCTTCCTACTTGCCCGAGTTGGAGAAGTCGGGCCTGACCTTGCACTTCTTGACCTCATCGAGGGAGACCTCGACGCGCTCTGCGTCACAGGTGAGGACCACGCGGCCGTCCTCCACGCCCTCCAGGCGCCCGGAGAACTTGCGGCGCCCCTCGGTGGCCGTGGTGGAGAGGCTGACGTCGGAGCCGGCGAAGCGGACGAAGTCGCGCTCGCGGCGCAGCGGGCGGTCCAGGCCCGGGGAGCTCACCTCGAGGGTGAACGCGGCCGGGAAGGGGTCCAGCTCGTCGATGGCGTCGGAGATCCAGCCGGTCTCCGCGGTGACCTCGTCGAGCGTGATGGTCGGGGCCTGCTCGTCCGCGTGGTCGATGCGCACTCGGACGCAGGGGTTCTTGGTGGCACCCACCACCTCGACGTCGACGATGTCAATGCCGTGCTCTGCCCCCTTGGCCTCGAGCGCGGCGATGATGCCCTTCTCGGCACCCTCCTTGGGCATGTGACCTCCCTCTCACCTACATACAGAAAGGAAGCGGGGCCAGTGACGCAGCCCCACTTCCTACGGTTAACTACTTCGATTACGTGAACAATATACGCATTTGCCCAGCTAACGTCAAACTTTGCGCCAGCCAGAGGCATGCCCTTCTCCACCAGATGACCACAACGCAGCAGAGATTAATCGCGCTTTCCGAGGATTCGTCCGGAAAGAAGGACAATCCCAAAGATGACCAGCGCCACAACAAGAACCACGGCAAGAAAAATGCCGATAATCTCCCACGCGCTCAGGCCCTGAACCATTGATACACCTCCGAAAGCTACTTAAAGCTACCGGTAAACGTATAGTAGAACTCCGCATAGAAATCTCCAACGAAGGTCGGCCATCCGCCAGCTCCGACAATCTCAGCGTGGAAACTAATCGCATTGGTGCGCCCGGCATCAAGAATTGTCCGGTGATAGCTGGAACTGCTCACACTCGAGCCCGAGCAAGTAAGCCTCGCCCAGTTGAACGGAGAAATCTTATTTGCACTCGTAACGCCATAATCGGCAGAAATGATGACAACATCATTAAGAAGACCGATTTGGCAACGCTTTGAAACCGAAACCGTCCTTGCATTTGAATAGGCGTCAATCAGCTGGTCGATTTGAACATTGCCCATATCTTCCTCGGAGGAAATCCACGTCGCGTAAGGTTGCCATTCGTCTTCATCGTTCCTCCTCTGTCGTACTACCAACGTTGCTAAGCCAGAGCTTCTTTTGCCGCCCCGGCTTGTTTGCAAAGGTAATGCGGCAGCAACGACAACATATGTAGCAAAACGAGACTTGCCACATTTGCCACACCTCAGCGGAGGCAATAGACCCGTGAACGCATCGCTAAACGGCGACCTCGATCAAGACAAAAGCCCTCCAATCACCAGACGCGTTATAGCCAGACACGCTGCCCCCCCTTCCAGGCCACGTTTGACCGTTCCTGCTCAGCCTCCGTCATATCGCCCACCTCTGCAACGCAGAGAGCTGTGCCGGGGGCATCAGATGAGGCACAAGTCGAGAATTCTGGATAATAGCCCTCGCTTGCCAATGCGAGGGCTGCATTATCGGCGCGCATCCCCGTCACATTTGGAACATCGCCATAGGCAGAAGAGATGCAGCCGTTTGGAGATTCGAGATAACTGTACCTGGGCTGGAGAAGGACAAAAAGAGTGACAAAGGCGGAGACCATGGCAAAGCTGACAGCAAGACACTTCAAAAAGAGGAAAGCCAAACCGTGAGTGCGCTCGCAAGGAAGTTTTTCACTTGCGTGCTCAACTCCTCCACTTTGGCACTTTGACTCAGATGCATCAGAAACTTGAGTCTCGCATCTTGTCCCAGAGTTCAAAGTGTCATTCGCAGGCCCCGCACCCTTGCCGTAAGCCCTCTCTCGTCTCAGACTCTCCCGCCAAGCAGCGCACGCAGGAAGTCTAAGGAACTCAGACTTAGTGGCAACGCCAAGCTTCTGGTAGGCGCGTTGTCGATAGCTGCCAACGGTTGATCCGCCAACACCGATAAGGGGGGCCGCTTCAGCGGCAGTCAAATCTAGGACAACCGTGCGAGCAGCGTCGGCCTCACGCTCAGAGAGGCCTACACTTTTAAGCAAATCTTCAAACGGCTTGGGTCCCCGAGGTACGGAAGCAGGGTCAGACATGACGACTCCAGTCTTTTGGGTACACAATCCCATTCTAAAAAGCAATGCGATTAGCGGCACAACCATGACGAAGGACTTCATAATTGGCGTAGGAAAGCTGCCGCGCGGCACGCGAAACGCCATCACGGACGTGGCCGGCGTGCGTGTGGGCCACGCAACCGTTGATCATGGAGACGCGCACACGGGCGTGACCGTCATCGTGCCTTGCGAGGGCAACGTCTACGCACGCAAGCCCGTGGCAGCCGCGCACGTGCTCAACGGCTTCGGAAAGACATGTGGGCTCGTGCAGCTGGAGGAGCTCGGCTGCCTGGAGACGCCCATCGCGCTCACCAACACCCTCTGCGTGGGGCGTGTCGCAGATGCGCTGGTCACCCATGCGCTGCGCGAGGCCGAGCGGGATGGCCTTGACCTGCCTGGCACCATAAACCCCGTCGTAGGCGAGACAAACGACGGGCGGATCAACAATATCCGTGCTCGCTCCGTAGGCGGGAGGGACGTGTTGGATGCCATCGATGCCGCTGGCACCGATTTCGCCCACGGAGCAGTCGGAGCCGGCCGCGGCACGGTCTGCTTTGGGCTCAAGGGCGGAATCGGAAGCTCTTCTCGTCTGATAGAGATAGGTGGGGCGACGTACACGCTGGGCGTGCTCGTACAGAGCAACTTCGGGCGCATGCCAGACCTCGCGGTCTGCGGTGAGCCCATCGGCAGGCGCATTGCCGGCAAGCTCGCCGTGACCGAGGAGCCCGAGCGAGGGTCGGTCATGGTGGTGGTCGCCACCGATGCGCCGCTCTCTTCTCGCCAGCTCGGGCGCGTCATCAGGCGGGCGACCGTGGGGCTCGTGCGCTGCGGCTCATATATGGGACACGGCAGCGGGGACGTCTTCATTGGGTTCACGACGGCAAACTACATGTCGGACTCCGCCAATGGGATGCCACTTGGACTGCAGGTTCTGCCTGAGGCGGCATTAGATGGGCTCTTCCGCGCGTGTGCGGAGGCAACTGAGGAGGCTGTGCTTGACTCGCTGCTTGCCGCCGAGCCCATGCGAGGCCTTGATGGCACCTTCTATCACAGCCTGTCTGAGTTCCTCTAGCGTCAAATAATCGAGGTTTGAAAATTTCGAGCGCTGGGCTGCGTCAGAATTTGGAGGTTTGTGCTCCCACACGTCCTCAACGGACATCCAGCCCTTCCAAACCTCGCATTTTTGACGCAGGCAAATGCAGACCGACGCCGCGCCAAGACAAAAGGGGCCGCGCAGAAGCGCGGACCCCAGCCAAATCAGAATGTCAGGTCAAAACCCTAGATGGCGACGATGTTCACCAGGCGGCCCTTGACCACGATGACCTTCTTGACGGTCTTGCCCTCGAGCTGATCGGCGACGGCGGCCTTTGCGGCCTCGGCCATCTCGTCGTCGGAGGCGTCGGCGGCAACCGTGATGCGGCCGCGGACCTTGCCCTTGATCTGGACGGCGATCTCGACCTCGTCGCTCTTGGCGAGCTCGGCGTCAAACGCGGGCCAGGGCTCGTTGTAGACGGAGCCGGTGAGATGCAGCGCCTCGTGGTAGAGCTCCTCGGCCCAGTGCGGGCAGATGGGGGCGAGCATGGCCACGATGTCGTTGGCCACACGGAAGTCCAAGTGGGCGTCGCGCACCGAGGCCTCGTCGTTGAGGTACTTGCTGGCGGCGTTCACGATCTCCATGATGGCGGAGATGGCAGTATTGAACTGGCCACGGTCGAAGTCGGCGGTGCACTTGAGGCCCATGCCGTTGAGCGTGCGGAAGAGCTCTGCCGCGGTGCCCTTCAGGGCCTTGTGGTCGACCTTCCCGGCCTCGGCGGTCTGGGAGAGCTGCCAGACGATGTTCCAGGCGCGCTTGATGAAGCGGTTGGCGCCGGCGACGGCCTTGGGATCCCAGTCAAAGTCCTTCTCGGGAGGGGCGATGAAGAGGATGGCGAGGCGCATGGTGTCCGCGCCGTAGGGCTCGATGACGCTGGAGGGCGGCACGACGTTGCCCTTGGACTTGGACATGACGTCGCCGTTCTCGTCCTTGACCATGCCCTGGCAGAGCAGGTTGGTGAAGGGCTCGTCCTCGTCGATCATGCCGAGGTCGCGCAGGACCTTGGTCCAGAAGCGGCTGTAGAGCAGGTGCAGGATGGCATGCTCAATGCCACCGATGTAGTTGTCCACCGGCATCCAGCGGTCAACGGCTTGCTTGGAGAAGGGCGCCTCGTCGTTGTGGGGATCGCAGTAGCGCAGGTAGTACCAGCTGGAGCACGTGAAGGTGTCCATGGTGTCGGTGATGCGCTTGGCCGGCTTGCCGCACTTGGGGCAGGTGGTCTCGTAGAAGGGCGCATACTCGGCGAGGGTCTCGCCGGCACCGAGGTCCAGGTTGTCGGGAAGCGTCACGGGCAGCTGGTCATAGGGCACCGGTACGTCGCCGCAGCAGTCGCAGTGAATCATCGGGATGGGATTGCCCCAGTAGCGCTGGCGGGAGATCAGCCAGTCGCGCAGGCGGAACTGGACCTTCTCGCGACCAAGGCCGCGCTCGCCGAGCCACTTGATGATGGCCTCGACGGCCTCGGAGTGCTTGCCGCCCTTGAGGCCGGTGAACTCGCCGGACTGCACGAGGTAGCCCTCGGCCTCCATGGCACGGTCCCAGTCCACGGACGTGACCTTGAGCTCCTTCTCGTCCTTGAGCTGCTCGTAGAGGGGGTCGTCCTTCTCGCAGATGATCGGGGCAATCTCAAGGCCGTACTTCTTGGCGAAGTCGAAGTCGCGCTGGTCGCCGCAGGGGACGCCCATGACGGCGCCAGTGCCGTAGTCCATGAGGACGTAGTCAGCGACCCAGATGGGGGCCGGGCGGCCGTTGATGGGGTTGATGACGTAGCGGCCGGTGAAGACGCCGTGCTTCTCGCGGTCGGAGCCCTGGCGTTCGACGGAGGAGACCTTCTCGGCAGCGGCCTTGAGCTCGTTGAAGGCCTGCTCGTGCTCGGTGCCGGCTACCAGCTCTGCGGCAAGCGGGCTCTCGGGCGGCAGCAGGAAGAAGCTCACGCCAAAGAGGGTGTCAGCGCGGGTGGTAAAGACGGTGATCTTGCGGTCGGTGGGCGTGACCCCGTCCTCGGCGGCAAGGGTGAAGTCGATCTCGGCGCCCTCGGAGCGGCCGATCCAGTTGCGCTGCTGGGCCTTGACGTTCTCGGGCCAGCCGGTCAGCTTGTCGAGGTCGTCAAGCAGCTCCTGGGCGTAGTCGGTGATCTTGAGGTACCACTGGGAGAGCTCGCGCTTCTCGGGCACCGAGCCGCAGCGCCAGCAGCGGCCCTCGACGACCTGCTCGTTGGCAAGGACCGTGTTGCAGGACGGGCACCAGTTGACCGGGGACGTGCTGCGGTAGGCCAGGCCCTTCTCCCACATCTTGAGGAACATCCACTGGCCCCACTTGTAATACTCGGGGTCGCAGGTGTTGAAGGTGCGGTCGTAGTCATACGAGAAGCCCATGCGCTTCATGGTCTTGACGGCCTGGGCGATGTTCTTGTGCGTCCAGACGCTCGCCTGGGTGTTGTGCTTGATGGCGGCGTTCTCGGCGGGAAGGCCGAAGGCGTCAAAGCCCATGGGGTGCAGGACGTCGTAGCCGCGCATGCGGGCCTGGCGCGCCATGGTGTCGCCGATGGTGTAGTTGCGCGCGTGGCCCATGTGGAGGTCGCCCGACGGATACGGGAACATCTCCAGCACGTACTTCTTGGGCTTGGAGAGGTCCTCGTCGGTCTTGTAGAGCTCCTCGTCGGCCCAGGTCTTCTGCCATTTGGTCTCGATTGCCTCGGCATCGTAGGCCGGGATCTCGAACGCGCTCTTATCGGTGTCGCACATGTATGCGCTCCTTTTGGCTGCAAAACGGGTAACTTCCCGAGTTTACCAGTAATCAGGCGAGAAGGGCCCCCGACATGAGCCGGGGGCCCTTGGAAGAGCGGGCTGAGGTCCCTGGTGGCCGGGGGCTACGCCTCGACCCCCTCGTTCTTCTTGCCAGTCTTGTCCTGCGCCTCGTCAGAGACCTTTGCCTTGGCCCTGCGCATGTTGCGGACGATTGCCCATGCGCCTGCGACCGCAGCGACGCCTGCCACCACATCGACGCCTGTCAGGGCCTTCTGCCAGGTTGCCATTGCGGGGACAACCTCCGCAGTGGAGGAGATGCCGTTCATGGCAAGACTGCGGGAAACGGCATAGAGGATGTGGCGGGAGGCTTCGCGCAGCTGGCACATGACAGTGGGGTTGGAGGCGTAGCCATCGATCTGCCAGTTGTCGGTGCCGGAGTTGAGCCACAGGTCGGTGCCCGCCCCAAGTCCCGCTCGGATGGCCAGCAGCGGGAAGGCCTGCGGATAGGAGGCCTGGTCGGTGATGACCACGCCGTCAAAGCCCCACTCGCCGCGCACCACGTTGGTGACAAGGCCCCTGTGGTCGCCGGACCAGACCAGGCCCACGCGGTTCATGCTGAGCATGATGCCCAGGGTGCCCTCGTCGCCGCCCGAGACGCTGGGCTCAAAGGCGGCCAGGTACACCTCGCGGATTGCCTGCTCGTTGGAGAGCGTGGCCACCTTGGTGCGCATGGTCTCCTGGTCGTTGAGGGCAAAGTGCTTCACGAAGGTGATGACGCCCTTGGACCGCGCGCCGCGGACCGTGGCCGCGCCAAAGCGGCCGCTCAGGAAGCCGTCCTCGGAGTAGTACTCAAAGTTGCGGCCCGAGAAGGGCGTGCGGTGGATGTTCATCGAGGGGGCGTACCAGCCGGCGAAGTTGAGCTCGCCCTGGGCCAGGCAGTCCTCGCCGATCTGCTCGCCCATGGCCTGGGCGCGGGCGGTGTTCCAGGTGGAGGAGATGACGACCTCGGAGCACCAGGAGTAGGTCTTCTCGGAGACGGTGACGCCCGTGGTGCCAGCGTTGCCCACGTAGGCAGGGCCGTCGACGCAGACCGTCGGGGGCGCACCGACCGAGCTCACGGCCTGGGTCTGGTAGCCACCCACGCGGACGAGGCTGTACATCTCCTCGGCGCTCAGCTGGTCGAGAAGGTCGTCCCAGGCGGCGTCAGCGGCGGGGGTTTCGCGCATCATGGCCAGGGTCAGTCCGTTCTGGGCGCCCGTCGTGGGCATGGAGGCGTTGGGGTCGTCCGTACCCTCCTGGACGGCCAGGGCGGCGAGGATCTCGGAGGTCGCCTTGAAGTCGTAGGTCGTGGGGTAGGTGCCGGCCCAGTCGCTGCGGGTGAGGTAGACGAAGGAGGGGTCGTAGCTGCGGACGTCCACGTCCTCGAACTGGTTGGTGACCGGGACGCCGGTGTAGGGCGACGTCTCGTACGCGTCGCTGCCGGCAAGCGTGAGCTTCATGACCTTGGCGGCGTCGCCGGCGGCGTCGATGCCAGAGACGCCCTTGGCGGCAAGGACGTTGTTGAGGGCGTCGTGGGCATCGGCGCCGATAGACAGGTAGTAGTCGCCGGCCTCGAGGACGTAGGAGCCACGGCCTCTGGCGTCATAGCTCTTGAGGTCGGCAAGGCTCACCTTGACCTCGACGGTCTGGGACTCGGAAGGTGCAAGCTCGTCGGTCTTAGCAAAGCCCACAAGCTGGATCGCGGACTTCTCCACGCCGTTCTCGCGGTCGTAGTCGGTGTAGGGGCTCTGCCCATACACCTCGACGACGTCACGGCCTGCGACGGTGCCGGTGTTTCTGACCTCGACGGTCAGCGTGGCCACGCCGTCCTTCTCGACGCCGTCGAGCAGCTGCTGCTCGAACGTGGTGTAGGAGAGGCCGAAGCCAAACGGGAACTGCACGGCGTCGGAGTAGTTCCAGGAGCCGACGCCCTCGGGGGCGGCCGCGGCATTGCCCTGGCCCAAGACGCAGTCCTCGTATCGGGTCTCGTAGTACTTGTAGCCGACGTAGATTCCCTCCTGGTAGACCACGAAGGGAGCATTGTCGGAGCCGGACATGGCGTTCATGCCGAAGTTCTGGAGCGCGGGGGCAGAGAGCGAGTCGTACGCGTAGGTATCGACGGTCCTGCCGGAGGGGCTCACGGCGCCGGAGAGGATGTCTCCCACGGCATAAAGGCCGTCCTGGCCGGGGTTGCCGATCCACAGGCAGGCGTCCACGCCGTAGGTGGCATCGTCGAGGAAGGCGAGCTCCATGGCGTTGCCGGAGTTAACCAGCACGATAACCTTGTTAAAGCGCTCGGACACGTAGGCCAGCAGCGCCTCCTCGGTGGCGGTGAGCTCGAGGTAGTGGCGGCCGAGGTCGGCGTCGGAGTCGAGGCGGTCGGAATGGAAGTCGCCGGCGTAGCCCTTGATGTCCATGTCCTCGAGGTAGGACTCGTCGTAGGCGCGCGGCACGTCGGAGCTCTCGGAGCCGGAGCGGGCAAAGGTCACGATGGCGGCATCGGAGTACTCCGCCAGGCTCTGCTGCTCGGCATCGCCGAAGAGCTCGGGCGAGGCCTCGTGGATGACGTAGCGGCCGGTGCCCGCGATGTCGGCGACGTCCATGCGGATGGAGCTGGCGGCGCCCTCGGTGTAGAAGCTCCACATGGTGGGGTTGATCTGGAACCCGGCGGACTCGAGCGCCTCCTTGAGCGTGGGGGCCGTCGAGGTGTCCACGGTGCCGGAGCCACCGCCGCCATAGAGGATGGAGGCCGAGCTCACGCCGAACAGCGTCACCTTACCCACAGGCAGCGGCAGCGCGCCGTCGTTCTTGAGAAGGACGAAGCCCTCCTGGGCCGTCTCCCGGGCAGTCTGGGCATCTGCCGCCAGGCGCTCGTCAGAGCTGCCGTAGGACGACTTGAAGTACTGGTTGCCCCCGGTGCCATCGCCCGTCTCCTTGACCTCGTAGGCCTTCTGGCCGAGATAGGTGGAGATAATGGGCGCGTATTTGTTGGCGTAGTAGTTGCCCACGCCGAGGGCGGCGGCGCCAACGCCGATGCCGCCGAGCCCAAGCGCCGAGCGCCTGGTGATCGAGCCGGAGCTCTTCTTCTGGTCTGCCATTTCTTTCCTCCCTGTTTGCACAAAGCCGTGCGGGGGCAATGGCCCCGCTGCCTTCAACGGGCATTCTGACCTGCGGCCCAGCCGCGCGAATCCCAGCGGGCAGGATTGAGCGCCCTTCTGGCAGGATTGGCCCCGCCGAGCCCGTCCGGCCGCCCCGGCGCCGCCCAGCGGCGGCAGGAGGCGCTAGGCGGGAGTCCGACGCAAGGCAGCGCTAAAATGGAGCCTGGAAAGGGGCCGGGGCGAGAGAGCCGCGCCCGAGAGCCTGAAGGGAGCGCTCTTGAACATCGCCATCGTCGACGACTCCGACGCAGACGCGCAGAGCCTGACCGGCTACCTGGATGCCTTCGAGGCGGAGCGCGAGGCAGGCCTCGTCATCGAGCGCTTCTGCGACGCAAATTCGTTCCTGAAGAGCGATACCTCGCGCTTCTCGCTCGTCATCATGGACATCGACATGCCGGGGCTTTCCGGCATGGAGGCCGCACACCTGCTACGCAGCGTGAACTCGGCGATACAGATTATGTTCATGACCACCATGCCGCAGTACGCCCTGGAGAGCTACGAGGTGGAGGCCGTCGACTACGTCCTCAAGCCCGTGGCCTACGCCGCCTTCGCACTCAAGCTCTCCAAGGCGCTCCTTCGCGTGAAGAGGGCCCGGCAAGACGTCATCGTCGTGAAGACGGCCGAGGGCGTGTTCAGCCTCTCCTCACGCGAGGTGACCTATGTGGAGTCCCAGGGCCACTACCTGTTATATCACGCGCTCGGTCGCGCCCTTCGCGCCCGCGACACCATGGCAGCAGCAGAGAAACGCCTGGAGCCACTCGGCTTTGCCCGCTGCAACAGCTACTACCTGGTCAACCTCAGGAGCGTGAACTCCATCACGGGGTTGGACGTAACCGTGGGCGGAGACGTGCTGCGCATGAGCAGGTCGAGAAGGAGGGCGTTCATGGACGCATTTGCGCGATTCTCGGGTAGTCCCTGGTGATGGGCGCGGAGACGGACATGATCGCCGCCCTTCTGGGTTCTGCGACCGGCCTGGAGATCTTCGAGGAGTTGAGATTTGTCTGGGAGTACCTTGCCGCCGCGGCGCTGCTGCTTGCCACCCAGGCGTCCGCACGGAGCAAGGGGCTTTACCGTGGAGCCGTCGTCCTTGTAGCGTTCTCGCTGTTGAGCCTAGGCTACTTCCCATACAAGGACGCCCTCACCGCATTGGAAGCCCCGCGCCTGGCGTTTGTCTGTTGGTACCTGGGCATCTCGTTTGCAATGACATTCTCGCTGCTCTGGGTCTTTGACATCTCGATGCCCGACCTGCTGTGGACGAGCGCGACCGCCTATGTGGCGCAGCACGTTGTTTACGTCCTGATACACGAGTCCCTGGCCCTCTGGCTCTTGCCAGCACTGCCAAGCCACTTCCTGGCCTACGTCCTCTTGAGCGTCGGGTGCTGTGCCTTGGTATACGGTGCCATGTACCGCCTCCTTGCCAAGCCTTTGCGGCTGGGGGCGGGAAAGCTGCTCAGCGACGCTCCACACGCAGTCCTGTCCCAGACCATGGTGCTCGCCATGCTCTTCTTGAGCACCTTTGGGTTCCAGCACCTCTTCCACATGCCTGAGAGCCGGGCCACGGCCGTCTGGATGGACCTGCTGGTCTGCGGGATGCTGCTGGGAATACAGTACACAAGCTACGTGGCCATCATAGCCAGCAGGAAGGCACAGCTGACCGAGAGCATGCTCACGGACGCCTCCACCCACTGGGAGCTTTCCCAGGCTCTCCTGAGTCGTTTGGGAAGCTTCATGCACGACGTCTGGCACATCGTCCTTGGCGTGAAGGTGGCCAACGTGCCGGGGCTCAAGGGGTACCTTGACCGCGTTGAGAAGCAGCTCGGCGATTACCGGTCCACATTCTTCTCGAGCAACGACGTGCTCAACTCCGCCCTCGCCGCCGCTCGTCTTCTCTGCGAGAGCAGGGGCATACCAATGACGGCCTCCGTTGACAAGCTTAAGGCCGACTCCATGCCGGCGGCAGACCTCTACGCACTTCTGGACTTACTCGCCAGGCTTGCCGTCGAGCAGGCGTCACAGCTGGACGATGCGTCCAGGAGGGCCGTGGACCTCGAGATCTCAGAGCGCGCCGGAATGCTGCTTGCCTCATGCAGCGTCGCATGCCGCAAGGGGGCGAAGGCCTGGGGCGACGAGCTTGGCCTCCGTAGGCTGACGCTTCTTGCCGAGAAGAGCGGCGGTACCGTCCAGGCCTTCTCCGAGGATGACGTGGCGTCCCTGCGGGCAGTCATTCCGCTTGCAAGGTAACACGCCGCAGAAAGGGGCCCCAGCAAACGCCGAGGCCCCCGATTTGGCTAATTAGAGCTGTCTGGCGGCAAACTTCCAGCTAGCGGTAGGTCACGCTCTGCTGGGAGTCCTTGACCACGACGTCGTGGGCGCCGCCTTCGACGATGGAGGTAGAGCTGACCAGCGTCAGGCGGGCCTTCTGCTGAAGCTCAGGGATGGAGTTGGCGCCGCAGTTGCACATGGTGGACTTGACCTTGTAGAGGGTGCCGTCAACGCCGTCCTTGAGGGAGCCAGCATAGGGGACGTAGGAGTCAACGCCCTCGACGAAGGAGAGCTTGGCCGCGCCGCCCAGGTCATAGCGCTGCCAGTTGCGGGCGCGAGCGGAGCCCTCGCCCCAGTACTCCTTCATGTACTGGCCGTTAACGTTGACGCGGGACGTGGGGCTCTCGTCAAAGCGGGCGAAGTAGCGGCCCAGCATCATGAAGTCGGCGCCCATGGCCAAAGCCAGCGTCATGTGGTAGTCGTACACGATGCCGCCGTCGGAGCAGACGGGCACGTAGACGCCGGTCTCCTCGAAGTACTCGTCACGGGCGCGGCAGACGTCGATCAGGGCCGTGGCCTGGCCGCGGCCGATGCCCTTGGTCTCGCGGGTGATGCAGATGGAGCCGCCGCCGATGCCGACCTTGACGAAGTCGGCGCCGCAGTCGGCCAGAAAGCGGAAGCCCTCGGCGTCGACGACGTTGCCAGCGCCGACCTTGACCTTGTCGCCGTAGTTCTGGTGGATCCACTCGAGGGTGCGCTTCTGCCACTCGGAGAAGCCCTCGGAGGAGTCGATGCACAAGACGTCGGCGCCGGCCTCGACGAGCAGCGGCACGCGCTCGGCGTAGTCGCGGGTGTTGATGCCCGCGCCCACCATGTAGCGCTTGTGCTGGTCAAGAAGCTCGTTGGGGCGGGACTTGTGGGAGTCGTAGTCCTTGCGGAAGACCAGGGAGACCAGGTTGCCGTCCTTGTCCACGATGGGCAGGGCGTTGAGCTTGTGCTCCCAGATGAGGTCGTTGGCAACCTTGAGGGAGGTGCCGTCCTCGGCGACGATGGTCTTCTCGGCGGGGGTCATGAACTCGCGGACCTTCTTGTCGCGCGGGTCACGGGAGACGCGGTAGTCGCGGGAGGTGACGATGCCACAGAACTTGCCGGTGGGGGTGCCGTCCTCGGTGACGGGCATGGTGGAGTGACCGGTGCGGTCGACCATGTCGAGGACGTCCTCGAGGGTCATGTCGGGGGTGAGGGTGGAGTCGGAGACCACGAAGCCTGCTTTGTAGCTCTTGACCTCGCGGACCATGGCTGCCTCAGCGGCGGCGGGCTGGGAGCCATAGATGAAGGAGATGCCGCCCTCCTGCGCGAGCGCGATGGCGAGCCTGGGGCCGGAGACGGACTGCATGATGGCGGAGACCATCGGGATGTTCAGGGTGATGGGAGACTCCTCGCCACGCTTGAAGCGCACGAGCGGGGTCTTGAGGGAAACGTTGGCGGGAATGTTCTCCGCCGATGAGTAGCCGGGAACGAGCAGGTACTCAGAGAAGGTGTGGGACTCTCCCTCGAAGAACGTTGCCATACGCTTCATTTCTCCTTCCGTCTGCAAGGTGCAGACCCCAAACGCGGCCAGATTGCCCGCCATTGTAGCATCGAGGGCGCCCCAAATGCCAACCCCAGTAAATCATCATCTACCAGCATTTTTGTAAGCCCAACAATCATGCTGTTTGCTCAGATTGTTTAATAGGCCCCATCGGAGCGCTTCCAGGTAGTGACCCTCGCTCAACTTTCCCGAGAATAAGTTCCGCATGAGCCGAGGGCCCCTAAATGGGGCCCTCGTGCGAATAGGACTGTCTGAGTTTTCAAAAGAGGCCGAGAAGGCCTCCCGGGTTATTTGGAACCCTCAGCCATCACGTCATCGAAGTTCACCGCAATGTCGTGCTTCGTCGGTACCCACTCGACCTTCTTGAACAGGGCAGCGACGGTGATGGGCACGTAGGTGATCATGAAGATCGGGAACGTGAAGAGGTTGGTGAAGATACGCCACTTCTTCTTAGCGTGGATGTGCTTGCGCTCCGAGATGGTGGTGATGACCGCCAGGATGAAGAAGACCACGTACATGGAGGCAAAGGTCATGACCAGCGAGCCGGTGCACATGAGGAGCTCTCCCTGGGTGGCGATGAAGCCGTGCGAGAGCGTGCCCACAATGAGATAGGTGGAGTTGATGAAGAACGAGAGCAGGGTCAAGATCATACCAGGGGCAATGGTCATCAGCATGTCGTAGGAGGCAAACTGGCCCTTGCGGATGCCACGGAGAAGGTCACGGTTGTACGAGAAGAACACCTGGTAGAAGCCCTTGGTCCAACGCATGCGCTGCGTCCAGGAGGCCTTGAAGGTCAGCGGCTGCTCGTCAAAGAACTCCGCCGGGGCGTAGCCGATCTGGATGTTGTTGGCGCAGCAGAAGGTGGAGAACTGGATGTCCTCGGTCAGGGTGTGGAAGTCCCAGCCGTGCATGCCCTTGATGATGCGCTCGGAGACCATCCAGCCGGAGCCGGAGATGGCGCAGGAGGTGCCGACCATCATACGTGCGTTGTTGAGGAACTTGGCCTCGCGCAAAAACCAGGTGGCGTAGGCCGAGCTGATCCAGCTGGAGTCGAAGTTCTTGGAGTTGCGGTAGCTCGTGCAGACCAGGTAGCCGGCATCGAAGGCCTGGTTCATGATCTTGAGGTAATCCGGCGCAATGATGTTGTCGGCGTCCATGATGACGAAGGCCTCGTACTTGTCGCCAAAGTCATCAAGGATGCGGTTGAAGGCGTAGTCGAGGACCCAGCTCTTGCCCTTGCGGGCGAGGTCGTTGCGGTCCCAGACGATGGCGCCGGCGCGCTCGGCCTCGCCGTGGGTGTCGTCGGTGCAGGCGTCGCAGATGACGAAGCAGTCCACGAGGTCGCTCGGGTAGTCCTGCGTGAGGATGGAGCGCACGAGGTTGCCAATGACGGGCTCCTCGTTGTGCGCCGCGATGACAAAGCCGTAGCGGTGGTTCTTCTTGGCCGCCGGCAACTTGACCGTGCCGCGCCTGATGACGCGGAAAATGTAGACGAGCTGGTAGAAGTAGGCAAGCGTGAAGAACAGCCAGATGACCAGGTTGAAGATCACAATGGGCGTGAGTCCGAGCCTTCCGAGCGTCGGCATGGTGGTTTACCCTTCCGTCGCGGCTTTCAGTTGCGCGTGAGACCCTACCAGGAGCAGCCGAGCTGCGGGCAGATGCGCTCCCCCGCCTCGGTGCGGCCCATAGAGGTCTCCTTGAGTTCCTCAAGTATAGCGAGAAGGTCGTCCGGCAGGCGGTCGGCCCGCTCAATGGGCTCCCCCGTCACGGGATGGTCAAAGGCGATGTGCCAGGAGTGCAGGAACTGGCGGCGCAGCCCGTGGTTGGTGCGGTCGTCTCCCCTGCCGTAGAGCTGGTCCCCCACCACGGGGTGGCCCGTGTGGCGCATGTGCACGCGGATCTGGTGCGTGCGACCGGTGTAGAGATGGCATTCCAGCAGGCTGTAGCCCTCGTCGCGGCGCCCGGCCTCAAAGCGCTCGAGGGTGGTGTAGGTGGTAATGGACTCGCGGGCGCTCGGGTCGTCGGTGACGGTCATCCGCAGGCGGTCTCGCGTAGAGCGGGCGATGCCCGTGACGATGGTGCCCTTGTCGTGCGCCACGTAGCCGTGGACGAGGACCACGTAGCGGCGGTCAAGCACGCGCAGGCGGATGAGGTCCTGCAGGGCCTTCTGCACCTCGTCGGACTTGGCTGCCACCATGAGGCCGGAGGTGTCCATGTCCAGGCGGTGCACGATGCCCGGGCGGTCCTCCCCCTGCAAAAGGCCCAGGTGCCTGTAGCCGCAATGGGCGACAAGGGCGTTTGCCAGCGTGTCGTCAACGTGGCCGGGGCTTGGGTGGCAGACGAGTCCCGCCTGCTTGGAGAGGACGATGAGGTGCTCGTCCTCAAAGCGGATGTCCAGGTCGATCTCCGGGTTTGGGGCAAGAAGCCCGGCCTCGCTGCCCTTCTCCTCAACCTCAAGCTCACAGGTCACGCGGTCTCCAAGCAGGACCTTCTCGCTCTTGGAGGTTGCCTCGCACGTGTTGATGGCGACGGAGCCCTCCTCAACCAGACGCGCGCACGCCGAGCGCGATGGCATGTCTGGCCCCGTGGCCAGGAAGGCGTCGAGTCGCATGCCGTCGGACTCGGGCCCCACCAGAAGGTTCACTATGCGCGTGGCCACAGGGCCTCCTTTGCTTGTCATCAGATAGGTATTGAGAAGAGGATACACGAATGAAAACTAGAACACTAGTTCCCACTCGCACAAAACTAGGGTAAACTACCGTCACGGCAGGCGGCGCCCTCCGAGTCCCGCAGGAGACTGGAGGTGTACCCCGTATGACCGAGCTCACAGCGTTCGTCCTCTCCAACGCCACCCTGTTCTTGGCGCTGGCAGTTCTGCTTCTGATTGTTGGTCGCAGATAAGCGCATTGGGCAAGGCCCCTAAACGGGAACAGCCGCCCCTGCAAAGCGGCTGTTCCCTGGGCATTGCCCAATGCAAATCCGTCTAACAGGAGGGCTTAGCCCCTGTCACAACCCATGATACCCCAAATGGGCCTGCGCAAGAGGGGTTGCATGGGGGGCACCGACCGGCGGTCACGAGGCCGTCGGCGCGGGCCCCACGTACTTCTCTGCAGACTGGCGTCCCAGAGGGGTCCGTGGCGTCTTACCTACAGAATGCCCCTAAGGTCTCCGCGGTCGCGGGCCTCCGCCAGGATGTGGCGGAAGACGACGCTGCCATGAAGGCCGTCGTGCTCGAACTCGTTGGTCACCCAGGCGTGCGAGCGGCCCACGTGGGAGAGCGTGTCGAGCTGCAGGCCAGAGTCCACGTAGAGGTCGTCGAAGTAGACGGCCGCCTGGAGCGGCACCTCGTTTGCGGCAAGCTGCTCCCGATCGTAGAGGCGCCCGAAGGAGGTGTCCTCCATGAGAAGGTCCATGGCCTCGGCAAACGGCATGAGGGCAGGATCCTCGCGGAACATCCACGGAAACATTGCCTCGCCGAAGAGCATGAGCGGGCGCGCGTCCTCGCCGAACTCGGGCATGCTCGCCGCCTGGCGCGCCGCGGACCAGCGGATGGGCCGCTCAAGCTCGCCATCCGCGTAGATGAACTCCTGGAGCGTCCAGTAGAGCGGGTTGCCCGCCGAGTCGGTCTGGGTCTGGACGTCCTCGAGGAAGTCGCGGAAGAGCGTGACCGCCTGGGGGTTGCCACCGGCGGCCGAAAGAGCGTCCTCGCAGCTGCCATCCCCGTCAACAAAGGCCATGTCAAGCATGCTGTGAAGGCGCTCGGGGGCAGGCTTCATGCCCAGACCGCCACCACAGAGCTGAAGCCTGCGGACGGAAAGAGGGCTCCCGTCCGGAAGGGTCAGGTCGCCCGCGGCCGCGCGGTCGGCAATAAGGGACATGCGACTCGCGTCCTCGGGGTAGCGCTCGTACCAGCCGCGGGTCTTCTGGAGCATGCGCGGGAAGGTGTGGGCGTAGACCTCGTCGGCGCTCGCGGGAACGTGGGGGATGCCGCCGCAGGTGAAGGCAGCCGCCACGCCCGTCGGGAAGGTCGAGAGGTTGGCCAGCGTGAGGAAGCCGCCATAGCTCTGGCCCAGCGTCACCCACTTGGCGCCGTCAAACTCGGAAAGTCTCAGGTACTCGAAGTCGCGGATGATGGAGTCGGCCAGGAAGCGCTTGAGGTAGTCGGCCTGGCGGCGGGCGGAATCTGCGCCCTCGGCTCTTGCCTGCGCGGCAATGGCCTCCATGCGGGCGCCGTCCACCCGAGACGAGCGGCCGCAGCCCCGCTGGTCGGGCAGGACCACGCGGAAGTGCTTGATGGCCTCCTCAACCCAGCCGTCGCTTGAGGGCGACGTCAGGCGCGGGCAGGCGCCGCCGGGCCCTCCCTGTAGAAACACAATGAGCGGCAGGTCACGGCCCGCGTTCTCGGGAGCGCACACCACGCGGTAGAACAGCTTGATCTTCTCGCCAGCAAAGGCCGGGTCGGGCTCGAGGGCCGCGGACTCAGATGCCAGGCGAGAAGGGTACGGCTCGTCGGCGCCGGCCTCCTCGGCTGGAGACGTGCCCCGCCAGTCGAGCGGAACCTCGATGGAGTGGTCCTCCACGGCAAGGCCGGGAAGGCAGTACTTGGAAAGCAGCGGCAACTTGGCTCCTCCTTTGGCGCTAAGGCATAGACTGTTGCGAGTATTGCACACGAGGTGGGGAGGCACACATGAGGTTCCAGTATCCGGGTTGCGACGTCCACTACGAGCTCGAGGGGCCAGCCGATGGCCTGCCCGTCCTCATGGTCCACGGCTTTGGCTGCCAGCTGGAGATCATGCGTGGCTGCATGGAGCCCGCCATTGCAGCCGCAGGTGCAAACGATCGCCTGCTCAGGGTATACGTCGACCTTCCCGGTCACGGCAGGAGCGCCAAGGCCGACCTGGGCCTTGCCGTAAGCGACGCCCTGGTGGCGTGCCTTCTCGCCCTCATGGACCACGTGGCGCCCGAGCGCGCCTTTGCCGTGGTGGGGCAATCCTTCGGCGGCTACCTGGCGCTGGGCCTGGCCACCCGGCATCCAAAGCGCGTCTGCGGCCTTGACCTCGTCTGCCCGCTCACCCTGCCCGACCTCGAGTCACGCCAAGTGGAGAAGCTCACGCTCATCAAGCGCGACGACGAGTTCCTGGCCTCGCTCTCCGACGCCGAGCGCGAGAGCTTCCTGCAGCTCGCGGTACGCGCCGACCGCCAAACCTGGGAGCGCTTCTCCACCGAGGAGGCCCCCGGCTTTGCCAACGCCAGCCCGAGCTTCATGGACGCCGTCGACGAGCACCTGCCCCTCTCGCCCGACGTCGACGAGGCGCTTGTGGCAAGGCCGTTCGACGCGCCCGCGCTCATCCTCTGTGGCCGCCAGGACGCCATGGTCGGCTACCGGGACCAGGCGCGGCTCATCGCTTTGATGCCCCGCTGCACCTACGCCGTCTTAGACGTCAGCGGCCACAACCTCCAGTTCGAGCAGCCCGAGCTCTTCACCTCACTGACCGCCAACTGGCTAACCCGCCTGCTAAGCTAACCCGCTTTTGAGCCGTCACCCTCCCGGCCAGAATTAGGCGGAAGGAGTCAACCCTGCTACAGGAAGGGCCTCCCGCCCTTCTCCGGCGCAGTTCCGCACGAGCCGAAGGCCACTTAATGTGGCCTTCGTGCGAGCAGGACTGTTTGAGCACAGAGAAGGGCGGGAGGCCCAACCGTTCCTACAGCAGGTACTCCGCAATCTGCACCGCATTTGTCGCCGCGCCCTTGCGGATCTGGTCGCCGCAGCACCAGAACGTGAGCGAGCTCACGCCATCGGGGGCCGAGAGGTCCTTGCGGATGCGGCCGACGTAGACGAGGTCCTGGTCAGAGGTATCAAGCGGCATGGGGTAGACGCTGTTGGCGGGGTCGTCCACGACCTTGACGCCGGGGGCCGCCTCAAGGATCTGTCGGGCGCGCTCGGGGGGTAGCGGCTTCTCGAACTCCACGGTGATGCTCTCGGAGTGGGAGCGCATGACGGGGACACGCACGCAGGTGCAGTTGACGCGCAGCTCGGGCAGGTGCATGATCTTGCGCCCCTCGTTTTGCATCTTCATCTCCTCGGAGGTGTAGCCCACCTCGTTGAAGCCGCCGATCTGCGGGATGAGGTTCACGGCCAGCTGGTGCTGGAAGGGCTTGGTCTGACCCACAGGCTCGCCGGCGGCGATGCAGCCCATCTCGCGCTCGAGCTCGGTCAGGCCCGGCATGCCGGCGCCGGAGGCCGCCTGGTAGGTGGAGACGATCAGGCGTGTGACGTGGGCCTCCTGGTGAAGCGGCCATACGGGCACCAGCCCGATGATGGTGGCGCAGTTGGGGTTGGCGATGATGCCCTTGTTCTGGGCGATGTCGCCGGCGTTGATCTCGGGGATGACCAGGGGCACCTCGTCGTAGAGGCGAAAGGCGTGAGAGTTGTCCACGCAGGTGGCGCCACGCTTGACGGCCTCGGGCATGAGCTGCTTGGCCTGCGCGTCTCCAGCGGCTCCCAGGACGATGTCCACGCCCTCGAAGGCCTCCGGGCAGGCCAGCTGCACGGGCACCTCTTCGCCGCGGAAGGTCACGGTCTTGCCCACGGAGCGCTCGCTTGCCAGCGGGACGAGCTTTGCCACCGGGAAGTCGCGCTCCTCGAGGCATTGGAGCATCTGGGTGCCGACGACGCCGGTGGCACCGAGGATGGCTACGGTCTTGTTGGCCATGTGTCTTCCTTTCGGAGGGCCCACGCTCGCGGGCCGGCTTGGGTGGCGAGAAGAACGCTCTTCTCGCCTCTTGAGTTTTTGCTGCTACTGGACCTCGGGGGTGCCGGCGGCGACCATCTCGTCGGCGACGAAACGATCGTAGATGACCTTGATGGCGCGCTCGAAGTCCTCGTTGTTGACGCCCATGATGATCGAGATCTCCTGGGAGCTCTGGGTGATCATGCGGATGTTGATGCCCGCGTCGCCCAGCGCGCCGAAGACCTTGCCGGAGGTGCCGGAGCGCTTGGACATGTTGCGGCCGACCACGGAGAGAAGGGCCAGCTTGTCCACCATGGAGACGTCGTCCGGGTTAATCTCCTTGCGGATGTCGGAGATGATGGAGTAGATGGAGTCGCGCACGTCGGCGCCGTTGACGATGATGCCGAAGGAGTCGACGCCCGTGGGGATGTGCTCCACGGAGACGCCGTAGCGCTCGAAGATGGCCAGCGTCTTTCTGACCAGGCCCACCTCGCTGGACATGTGCGCCTTCTTGATGTGGACGGAGACGAAGTCCCTCTTGCCGGCGATGCCGGTGATGAGGTGCTCGTCCTCGCCGGCCTCGGCGGACTCGCGGATGATGGTTCCCTCGTCCTGCGGGTGGTTGGTGTTCTTGATCTGGATGGGGATGTTGACCTCGCGCACCGGGAAGATGGCCTCCTCCTGCAGGACGGAGGCGCCCATGTAGGAGAGCTCGCGCATCTCGTCGAAGGTGATGCGCTTAATGGAGCGGGGGTTCTCCACGACGCGGGGGTCGGCGGAGAGGAAGCCCGAGACGTCGGTCCAGTTCTCGTAGAGGTCGGCGTTGATGCAGCGGGCCAGGATGGCGCCGGTGATGTCCCCGCCGCCGCGGTCGAAGAGCTTGATCTGACCGTCCACGGTGGCGCCGTAGAAGCCCGGCAGCACGAAGGAGCCGTTGCGGACCATGACGTCCTTCAAGCGGCCGGCCGTGCGCTCCATGTCAACGGAGCCGTCGTGGTGGAAGACCATGACGTCGGCGGCGTCGACAAAGGGAAGGCCCAGGTACTCGGCCATGAGGTTGGCCGTGAACCACTCGCCGCGGGAGACCACGTACTCCGGGGAGTGCTTCTTGATGTTGCGCGCGAAGGCCTCGAACTTCTCGGCCACGGGCCACTTGAGGCCCAGCTCGTCGGCAATGTCCTGGAAGCGCTGCTGGATGTCGGCGAGAAGTGCCGTGCAGTCCACGTGGTACTGCACATGGGCGTTGACCAGCAGGAGCAGGTCGGTGATCTTGTTGTCGCCCGAGAAGCGCTTACCGGCGGCCGAGACCACCACAAAGCGGCGGTCGGGGTCGGACTCGACGATGGCCTTGACCTTGCGGAACTGTTCGGCAGACGCGACGGACGAGCCGCCGAACTTTGCGATCTTGATCATGTGAGTTGAAGCCCTTTCCTATGCGAGCGCGGCCATGAAGGCGGACGGGTCGGTCTTGAGCGCCTCGTCCAGAAGCGCGCGGGCGGCGGCTGCGGTGACGTCGCGGACGAGCCAGGCGCCCTCGGCGTAGGGCTCGGAGCCTGCCGGCGCCTGGGACGCGCGGATGACGTAGCTGGCGCGCAGCAGCTCCGGGTCGTAGGCCAGGCCGCGACTGAAGTCGTACTCGGGGGTGCGGGTGCCGCGCACGCAGTCGAGCACGTCCTGGACGATGGCGTTGCCGGTGGGGAGGCTGCCCGCGCCCTGGCCGTAGAACTTGAGCTCGCCCACGGTGGTGGCGTCGAGGGTCACAAGGTTGAAGTTGCCGGGGACGTTGGCCTCAAGAGACTCCAGCGGCACGGCGACCGGCTCGACGGCCACGGCGTAGCGGCCGTCCTGCTGGACGCCGCGGCCCAAGAGCTTGACCGTGAGGCCGCGCTCGCCAAAGAGGTCCAGGTCGGGCTTGGTGAGGTTGCGGATGCCGGAGACCGGGATGTCCTTCTCGCAGGCCACGTCAAAGGCCACGGAGGCCGTGATGACGGTCTTGTTCTTGACGTCGACGCCATCGATGTCGGCGGAGGGGTCGCGCTCGGCGTAGCCCAGCGACTGGGCCTCGGCCAGGACCTCGCCAAAGTCCGCGCCCTGCTTGAGCATGGCGTAGACGATGTAGTTGGTGGTGCCGTTCATGATGCCCGAGAAGGACGTGACCTCGTCGACGCGGCGGGCCTTCTCGATGCCGGCGATCCAGGGGATGCCGCCGCCGACGGAGGCCTCGATGAACAGGCTCACGCCGTGCTCCAGGGCGCAGGCGGCAAACTCTGCAAAATGGGCCGCGACCACGGCCTTGTTGGAGGTCACCACGTGCTTTCCGGCCTCGAGGGCGCGCATGATGAAGGCGTGGGCCGGCTCGATGCCGCCCATGCACTCCACGACGATGCCAATCTCGGGGTCAGAGACGATGTCCTCGTACTCCGAGGTCATGCGGGGGTCGCTCAGGCGATCGGGCAGCTCGAGGATGCGGGAGACCTCGACGTCGTCCACGCGCTCGCCGATGATCTTGTCGACTCCGCGACCGACGGTGCCATAGCCGAGAAGGGCAATCTTCATCTTCGTCCAATCTTTCAAGTGTGTGTCCATGGTGCCACTCTCAAAAACCTGCAGGTATGATTCAAGCATCATCTGCCGAAATTGCCATTTGACGCAAGGAGCCCGCAGTGAACTCGTTCTACCACAGCACCCGAAGCAAGCTGGATTCCGTAACAAGCAAGCAAGCTATCCTCCGCGGAATCGCCCCCGATGGCGGCCTGTACGTTGCGGACTGGCTTGGCCAGCAGAAGATGGACCTTGAGGCCGTGTGCGCCCAGGGCTTCCACCTGACTGCCCGCCAGGTGCTTGGCATCCTGCTGCCCGACTACGCCAAGGAGGAGCTCGCCGCGTGCGTGGAGGCCGCCTACGGCCCCCAGTGGGATACCCCGGCCGTGACGCCGGTGACGCCCCTGGGCACCGACTGGCTGCTCGAGCTCTACCACGGGCCCACGAGCGCCTTCAAGGACGTGGCGCTGCAGATGCTCCCGCAGCTCATGAGCGTGGCTCGCGCCGGCGACGGCCGCGACGTCATGATCGTCACCGCCACCTCCGGAGACACGGGCAAGGCGGCCCTGGATGGCTTTGCGGGCGTGCCCCACACGGGCGTCACGGTCTTCTACCCCGAGGGCAAGGTCTCCGACGTCCAGCACCTCCAAATGGCCACCCAGGCCGGCGACAACGTGGCCGTCTGTGCCATCCGCGGCAACTTTGACGACGCGCAGAGCGAGGTCAAGGCCATCTTTGCCGACGAGGGCCTGGCCCAGCGTCTGGCCAGCTCAAACGTGGCTCTCTCCAGCGCCAACTCCATCAACGTCGGCCGCCTGGCCCCGCAGGTGACCTACTACTTTGACGCCTACGCGCAGCTCGTGCGTGCCGGCGCCGTAAAGATGGGCCAAAAGGTCACCTTCTGCGTGCCCACCGGCAACTTTGGCGACGTGCTGGCCGGCTACTACGCCAAGCTCCTGGGCCTGCCCGTGGCCCGCCTGTTGGTGGCCTCCAACAAGAACGACGTCCTCACCGATTTCATCACCACCGGCACCTACGACCGCCGCCGCGAGTTTGCCAAAACCATCAGCCCCTCCATGGACATCCTGGTCTCCTCCAACCTCGAGCGCCTTCTCTACTATATGAGCGACGGCGACTGCGAGCTGGTGGCCTCCCTCATGGCCAGCCTCAGGGACAAGGGCTTCTACCAGGTGCCCGATGCCCTTCTCGCCAAGGTCCAGGAGACGTTTGCGTGCGGGCGCGCCGACGACGACGCCACGCGTGACGAGATTTCCTCCACGTGGGAGAGGCTGGGCGTGCTCATCGACCCGCACACGGCCGTGGCCAAGAGCGTGCTTGATGGCGTTGCGGCGGACGGCTCCGTACGCGTTTGCCTCTCGACCGCGAGTCCGTACAAGTTCAGCGCCGATGTGCTTGCCGCGCTGGGACAGGACACCTCCGGCATGAGCGGTTTTGAGTGCATGGATGCCCTGGAGAAGGCCACGGGCACCACCGCGCCCGCGCAACTCTCCGGCCTGCGCGACCTGCCCGTGGTTCACAAGGACGTCTGCGACCGCGCCAAGATGGGCGCCTTCGTTGAGAGCTCCTGCGCGAGGGTCTTCCTGTGATCGGGGCTGACGGACAGGCACGCCCCATGGTCCTGGTGCGCGTTCCCGCCACCTCGGCCAACGTGGGCGTGGGCTTTGACTGCCTGGGCCTGGCCCTTGACCTCACGGCAGCCTTCCTGATGACGCCTTCCGAGCGCCTTGAAATCGATGGCTGCGAGGAGCGCTTCCGCGGCGAAGACAACCTCGTCTGGCAGAGCTACCTCACGGCCTGCCGCGAGCTTGGCTGCGAGGCCCAGCCGCTCAAGGTCACGATCCTCTCCCCCATCCCGCTTTCCGGCGGCCTGGGTTCGAGCTCCGTGTGCGTCATCGCGGGCGTTGCCTGCGCCATGGCCCTCTCGCCCTTTGGCTACGACCGCGAGAGGTGCCTCGAGCTGGCCTGCGCCATCGAGGGCCACCCCGACAACGTGGCCCCAGCCATCATGGGCGGCCTGGTGAGCTCCTTCGTGGAGGGCGACGACACCACGAGCATCCGCATGGAGATAGCCCCCAACCTGCGTTTTGTTGCCGTGGCGCCTCCCTACGAGGTACGCACGGCGGACGCGCGCCGCGTGCTTCCGACCGAGGTTCCCACCGGCACGGCCGTCTGGCAGATGGGTCGCTGCGTGGCTGTGGTGAGGGCTCTTGAGACCGGCGACGCCACGCTTCTGGCCAAGGCCAGCCACGACAAGCTCCACGAGCCGTACCGCGCCAAGCTCATTCCGGACTACGAGCCCCTGCGCACGTGCGCGCTGGATGCCGGTGCCGCCGCGTTCATGATCTCCGGCTCCGGCTCCACGATGCTTGCCGTCTGCGACGGCGACGATGCGGCCGCCCAGGTGGAGGCCGCCATGCGCAAGCTCCGTCCAGGCTTCTGGCTGCACACCCTGCCCGCCAACACCCTCGGCACCACGGTTGAGGTCCACTAGCAAGGAGCTTTTGACCGCAGGCACTTCTCGGCTGAAGGCACTTCTCGACTGCATGGCCGAGGCTTTTCTCGGCTGACAAGCCCTACGTGTATTAAAAAGTTGATACACGTAGGGCCTTTTCTTGCAAATAGGCCGTACATGTACGGCGCTTTTGCGCAAACAATCGCTACCTGCATCAAGACTTTAATACACGTAACTCACCGTGCTTACCATCCGGCGAGAAGAACGCTCCGCAGCTCCGTCTGACGCGCCCGGAACGATTCCGAGGGCGAGCGCCAAGTCGTGCCGAGACACGAAGAGAGCGTCTTGGCCATGGCATCGAGCCTGGGCAGAGACTTGATGTCCTCCCTGCCAGCCTGAACAACCTTGTAGCCCTCGGCCATAAGGGCTACAGCCTTCTTTCGATCAGCGGAGACGGCAGATGCGGACTCGTGACAAGATCCCTGGTACTCAAGCACGACCTTTTCTGCTTCCCATAGAAGGTCGCAGGAGTAGGTCATGCCGCTCGCAATGGCCATCCAGTTTAGGAACGGCCGGGGCAGACCGTACCCGCCATCGCGGCGCTGCAGGCAGAGAAGAAGCGCGCAGACGGTCTCCGCAGGCGAAGCCGCGCGCCCCACTGCAAGAGAGCACGCCTTCCTGACCTTAGCCATGCCGCGCGGAACCCGCCTTCCCCTCTCCGCGCACAGCGAGGTCATCTGGCTTGTGTATCGGGCCAGCCCCTCAACCGACATCACGGCCGGCGCGGCGAGAAACCCAGCGGCAGACTGAGGCGCAAGCGCATAGAACCCGCACAGTTCGCAGATCAGAAGAAGCAGCTCGGTCTGGCCAAGCCGCTGCGCCATCTGAAGCACGAGCAGCTCGGGGGAAGGCAAAAGGACTCCAGGCTCAAGCTCTCTAAGAGAGCCGGGCGGCAATGGGCTGCCAAATACGGAGCAGGTTGCGCCGTGAAGGTAGCGACGCCCCGATGAAGCAGAAACGAGAAGCTCCAAGCGACCATCAAGCCCAGACAGGCTTTCCAAACCAGAGGCGTGCACTCTGGTCGGAAGTGACTGGCAACCGGCCTCGGCGGGAAGGCCACGCAAATCAAGTCCAGCTTCTTCTCCCCTGATAAGCCGCAGCAACAAGGGACGATAGTCCGGGTCGTCAACGCTCATCTGGTTTGCCCGCGACACGCGCCCACGCGCTTCTCGCCAAGCCCTGATTGCGGCCATGCCTCCCAAGCAGATTGACTCGTCCATTGGTTTGCTCCCTCCGACCGATGCGGTCAGCAGAGAATAGCGAAGACAAGGCTTGGACGCTCGTGAAAAACATGAACCCGCAAGCGGCAGCGTATGCACCGCAGGCGGATATGCGCTGGAAGGTTAACCCGCCAGATTCAGGCGTTTATGTACATGCAGTCTCTCGATACGACGCAAGCGTGCACCTGCCACAAAACGCACAGACCGACCGGATAAACCCTTTGCTTACGTGTATTAAACAATTGATACAGATAGCCTCCTTTTGCGCAAAAGGTCCGTACATGAACGACGCAAATGCGCAAAAGGGGGCTTCATGCATCAAAGCTTTAATACACGTAGAAAGAGAGGAAGTCATATCCTCTGCTCAGCTAGCCAGTCAGTAAAGAACCTCGCCCTTATCTCCTAGCCGCCGAGGTAGGCCTTGCGGACGTCGTCGTCCTTGAGAAGGTCGACACCGGTGCCGGTCTTCTTGATAGTGCCGATCTCAAGCACATAGGCGCGGTCGGCGACGGAGAGCGCCATGTTGGCGTTCTGCTCCACCAGAAGGATGGTGGTGCCCGCCGCGTTGAGCTCCTTGATGATGTCGAAGATCTCCTGCACCAGGATGGGTGCCAGGCCCATGGACGGCTCGTCGAGCATGAGCAGGTCGGGCTTGCTCATGAGGGCGCGCCCCATGGCCAGCATCTGCTGCTCGCCGCCGGAAAGCGTGCCCGCCATCTGGCCCATGCGCTCCCTCAGGCGAGGGAAGCGCTCGTAGACGCGCTGCAGGGTCTCGCGGTTCTCGGCGTCAGGGCGACTGTAGCCGCCCATGTCCAGGTTCTCGGACACGCTCATCTGCGAGAAGACGCGGCGCCCCTCGGGGCACAGCGCCATGCCGCGCTCCACGATCTTGTGGGACTTCACGCCCACGACGCTCTGCCCCTTGAACTCGATGGAGCCCGAGTCGGGCTTGATGAGGCCCGCCACGGTGTTGAGCGTGGTGGACTTGCCGGCGCCGTTGGCGCCAATGAGCGTGACGATCTCTCCCTGCTTGATGTCAAAGGAGATGCCGCGCACGGCCTTGATGGCCCCGTAGCTGACGTGCAGGTCGCGCACGGAGAGCATGGTGTCTGCCACGTTAGTTCACCCCCTGCTTGCCCAGGTAGGCCTCGATGACCTTGGGGTCGTTCTGGATCTCCTGGGGCGTTCCCTTGGCGATGATGCGTCCGTAGTCGAGCACGCCCACGACCTCGCACACGCCCATGACCAGCCCCATGTCGTGCTCGATGAGCAGGATGGCAATCTGGAACTCGTCGCGGATGCGGCGGATGTTCTCCATGAGCTCATCGGTCTCGGCCGGGTTCATGCCAGCCGCGGGCTCGTCGAGCAGCAGCACCTTGGGGCCGGTGGCCAGCGCGCGCAGGATCTCCAGCCGCCTCTGGGCGCCGTACGGCAGGTTTCCGGCCTTGGAGTCGGCATACTTGCGCATGTCAAAGATGTCGAGAAGCTCGAGCGCCTTGTCGTGGAACTCGGCCTCCTGCTTCCAGTGGCCCGGAAGGCGGAACAAATCGGTGAGCAGGCTCGACCTCATCGAGGAGCCAAAGCCCACCAGGACGTTCTCCTCCACCGTCATCTGGCTGAAGAGGCGGATGTTCTGGAAGGTGCGGGCGATGCCCATGTGGTTGACCTCGGTGACGCTCTTGCCGGCCGTGTCGTAGCCGTCGAGAAGGATGGTTCCGCGGGTGGGCTGGTACACGTTGGTCAGCAGGTTGAAGATCGTAGTCTTTCCGGCACCGTTGGGGCCAATGAGGCCGGAGATCTCCGTGCGGCCCATGGCGATGTTGAAGTCGTCAACGGCGGTGAGGCCGCCGAAGTCGATGCCCAGGTGTTGGGCCTGCAGGACCGGAATCTTGCCCAGGTCGCGCTCGGGGATGAGGTTGGGGGTCTCAAGCTGGACGAGCACGTCTCGCCCGGTGGTCTTGCTACTCATCGGTGCCCACCTCCTTGTTGGCATCGGCGGCCTCTGGCGCGGGCTTGGCGCCCCTTTTCCAGGGCAGGTCCCCGTTCATGACGCGCTCGATCGCGCGGGAGAGCGAGAAGTCATAGGAGCCAAAGAGGCCCTGCGGACGGAAGATCATGACCAGGATGAGGACGATGGAGTAGGCCAGCATGCGGTAGTCGGAGAAGGCGCGCAGGGCCTCGGGCAGGATGGTCAGCACCGTGGCGGAGACCACGGACCCGAGCATTGAGCCCATGCCGCCCAGGACGACCATGACCAGGATCTCGACGGACTTCATGAAGCCGAACTTGGCGGGCGCCATGACGCCGATACAACCCGCGTACAGACCGCCGCCGATGCCGGCGAAGAACGCGGAGACCACGAAGGCCAGCGTCTTATAGTAGGTGGTGTTGACGCCAGAGGCCTCGGCCGCGATCTCGTTGTCGCGGATGGCAAGGACGGCGCGGCCGTGGCGGCTCTTCATGAACGTGTGGATGAGGAAGATCACGATGACCACGACCACGAAGGTGTCAAGGAAGCTCGTGTACTTGGGGATGCCCGTGAGGCCCTTGGCGCCGCCGGTGAGCTCAAAGCCCAGGACATTGTCGATGTTGAGCATGACCACGCGGATGATCTCGGCAAAGCCGAGGGTGATGATGGCCAGGTAGTCGCCTTTGAGGCGCAGCGCGGGGATGCCGATGACGAGGCCGCAGACGGCGGCGCAGACGCCGCCGAAGAGCAGTCCAAGCACAAAGAGAAGGACGGCGGCGGGGCTGCCGGAGGCCATGTCGGTGGCGGAGACGCCCATGACGGGCATCATGCGCATGATGAAGATGGCGCAGGAGTAGCCGCCGACGCTCATGAAGCCGGCGTGGCCGAGCGGGAGCTGCCCCAGGTAGCCGGTGGCGATGTTCAGCGAGACGGCCATGATGATGTAGATGCCGACCTGCTGCAGGACCGTAGACTGGTAGCGGTTGATGGCGCCGCCGTCGATCATGAGCTCGCCCACGACGATGAAGACGGCAACGAGCGCGAAGTTGATCGCGTAGCGCACGGGCATGGGCAGGGTGCGGTAGGCCCCCGTCGCCCGACCGATGCCGGTGGTGATGACGGGCTTCTCCTCGCCCATGGGGTTCTTTGCTGTCATGCTGCCACCCCCTAGACCTTCTCCGTCATCGGGCGGCCCAGAAGGCCCGTCGGCTTGACGATGAGCACGACGATGAGCAGCAGGAACACGACGGCGTCCTGCCAGACGGAAAGACCGATGGCGGAGACAAAGACCTCGGCAAAGCCGACGAGAAGACCGCCGATGACGGCGCCCGGGATGGACCCGATACCGCCCAGGACCGCGGCCACGAAGGCCTTGGTGCCAAGCATGATGCCCATGGTGGGGCTGGCCTGGGTGTAGGCCATGCAGTACAGAACGGAGCCGATTCCGGCGAGGGCGGACCCTACGGCAAACGTGAACGAGATGGTGGTGTTGACGTTGATGCCCATGAGGCGGGCGGCGCCCATGTCCTCGGACACGGCGCGCATGGCCTTGCCGAGCTTGGTCTTCTGCACCAGGAAGGTCAGGACGACGGTGGCGACGATGGTCACCAGGACCGTCACGATGGCCGAGAAGGACAGCGTGAGGTCCCCGACCTGGATGTTGCTCACGCTGGTGTAGGCCGGCACCACCTTGGCGTCCGCTCCAAAGAGCAGCTGGGAGCCATTCTCGAGGAAGTACGAGACGCCGATGGCCGTGATGAGAATGGAGAGCCTGGGGGCATCGCGCAGCGGCGCGTAGGCCACCTTGTCTATAAGGACGCCGAGGAGCATGCATCCCACGATGGAGAGCACGACGGCGATGGCCGGATTGAGCCCCAGCTTGCTCATGACGAGCCAGGAGATGTATGCGCCGACCATGATGATGTCACCATGCGCGAAGTTGAGCAGCAGGATAATGCCATACACCATGGTGTAGCCCAGCGCGACGAGCGCATAGATGCTGCCCAGCTGGAGGCCATTCAAGACCTGCGTGATGAACGTCACTGCAAGCACTTCCCTTCACACTCGGTTTGCCCGGCTCGCATTGCCCGGACGTTGCAGTTATGCGAGGGGCACCGGGGGCGGGAGGCCCTCGGTGCCCGCAGTGAGACCTAAGAATCCGGCGACTAGGCGTCGATGGTGTCGAAGATCTCCTCCTTGCCATCCTTGAAGGTGATGATAAGGGTGGACTTCACCGGGTCGCCGGTACCCGAGTAGGAAATTTCGCCGGTGACGCCAGAGACCTTGGCGGAGGCAATGCCGTCAATGACGGCCTGCTTGTAGGCGTCGGAGCCAGCGGCCTCGCCGATCTTCTCGGCAGCCTCGAGGCCGGCGGCCATGATGGCGGCGGCGTCGTAGCCCAGCGCGCAGAAGTTGGTGGGAGCCTCGCCGTACTCGTCGGTGTAGGCCTTGATGAAGTCCTGGAGGCCGGAGGCGGTGTTGCTGGAGACGAAGGACGTGTCGTAGAAGCAGCCCTCGAGGTCCTCGGCTGAGGCGTAGTCCTGGTCGCCGCCGATGATGCCGGCCCAACCGTCGGCGCCGAGGAAGACGCCCTTGTAGCCGAGCTTGCGGGCCTGGGTCACGATCTTGCCGTTGTCCTGATAGTAGTTGGGGGCCAGGATGGCGTCCGGGTTGCCGGAGATGAGGCTGGTCAGCTGGCCGTTGAAGTCGGTTGCGCCGGCCGGGTAGCCCTGCTCGGAGACGATGGTGATGCCCTTGGACTGGGCCTGCTCGACAAAGGCCTTCTCGACGCCGACCTCGTAGTCGCCGCCGGAGTTGTAGATGGTGCCGACGGTCTTGTAGCCCTGCTTGGCGGCAAAGTCGGCCATGACCTTGCCCTGGAACGGGTCGGTGATGCAGGCGCGGAAGTAGTTCTTGCCAAAGCTAATGACGTCGGCGGCGGTGGCGGAGGCGGTGACGCACGGCATGTTGTCGGACACGGAGGCCTGGGCCACGGCGATGGTCGGCGTGGAGGTGACGTCGCCCACGATGGCGGTCACGCCGTCCTGGACGAGCTTGTTGTAGACGGAGACGGCCTCGGTGGCATCGCCCTTCTCGTCCTGCACGTCCATGTCGATCTGCTTGCCGTTGACGCCGCCCTTGTCGTTCAGCTGCTTGAAGAAGAGCTGGGCGCCGTTACGACAGGCGATGCCGTACTGGGCGGCGTCGCCGGAGAACGGGCCCATAATGCCGACCTTGATGGAGTCGGAGCTCGAAGAGCCAGAGCCGCCGCAGCCCACAAGACCGAGGCCAGCGGCAACGAGGCCGGAAAGCTCGACGAACTGGCGACGGGAAACGTTGTTGGTCATTTGGATCTCCTCCCAAAAGCTGAAAGCCGCCTTCAAGGCGTGACAAGGACTTTAGCCGTCGGTGCTTTTGAGCAACCGCGAGGAGGGAAAGGGTTAAATCCCCCGCAACATTTCATAACTGTGCCGCAACAAACGAAACGGCTACGACACCATACCTACCGCTCGCGGGTTTTGACCCGGGAGAAGAGCCAGCATATGAACGCGCCCGTCACGGCGCCCGAGAGGTCAATGAGGACGTCTCGTGCCGACCCGCAGCGTCCGGGCACAAAGAGCTGGATGATCTCGTCAAGGCAGGGGACAAGGGTGGTGAGGGCCGTGCCCAGGGTGAGAAGGGCAACGCGTGGTGCAGCAAGCTCGGCGGCCAGGCGCACCCAGAACGTGCGGGCGATGGCGCCCAGGACCGCGTACTCAGAGAAGTGGGCCGCCTTGCGAACCACGAAGGTCATGAGGTTGGCGTCAGATACGCCCACCGCCTGAAAGAGCGGGCGCAGGAGCGCTACCACACGTCCGCTCTCCGCAGAGGAGGCGGTGCCAACAATCAGCGAGTGCCCCCATACGAAGGCCACCCAGAGGAGAAGCGCCGCTCCCCAGGCGAGGGTGCGGCGCGAGACGTTGCGCAGCGACATCATCAGGCTTCGACGGCCTCAGGCGCCGCAAAGTGCTTGCCGGAGCGGGCGTGCACCGTGGTGGAGCCGGCCAAATGGCGCATGCCGGTGCCGGTGGCGGAGGTGCCGCCCTCAAGGATGCGCAGGTAGCGCCTGGAGGTACGGCGCGCGGCCTTGGAGGAGTTGCGGCCGAACTCGTCCTCGATGAGGTAGTCCACGTAGCTCTCGGTGTCCACGACCTCCGGGTGGCCCGCCGGCGTGCGGAACGGGATGAAGGAGGTGTTGGGCTCCATGTTGTCCGGCTCGTCGAGGGTCTCGGAGTTGCCCACGGCATCGATGAACTCGATGGGGTCCTGGTTGGGGGTCTCCGGGTCCGCGGCAAAGTTCTCCTCCATGGAGCGCAGGGCCTGCTCCCAGTCGTCCGCGGCGGCCTCGGCCACGCTGCGGTGCTCGGGGAAGACGCCCTCGTCGATGAAGGCCAGGCGGGAGGCTATGTCCGCACGGGAGTGCGTCTGCTGCTGGCGCGCGGCCTCGAGGGCCGTGCGAGCAGCGTCAGCCGAGAAGGACGACGGGATGGAGATTTGCGCCACCTCGTCGGCGGCAAAGCCGGTGTTGGAATCGATGCGCTCCTGGCCGACCTCGGTGGTCCACCAGGAGGTTCCCACGTCACCCACGGTGCCGTCGGCGCGCTCGATGACCGGCAGGCCGTCCATCATGTCGGCGCCAAGGCGGCTGGAGAGGGCCGCGGCCACGCCCTCGGCACGACGCGCCATGCGCTCGCGGAACGTGATGCGGTTGACGTAGTTCTCGGCAATCTGGCCATAGTCGTCCGTCGCGTGGGACGCGACGTCAAGGGGCTTGGGCACAGGGCTCACGGGCGCGGCAGAGACCGCGGGCTCGGGGGCCTTGGCGGCGGGGGCGACGAGGCGCATGTGCCGGGGAGCCGGGGTGTTGAGCTCGCCCTTCTCGACAAGGCCGTCGGCGTTCAAGGAGCTCGTGTTGGCGAGGGGGGCAAAACCGGCCGCGACCTGCTGCTCGTTGCGACGGGAGCGGGCACGCGCGGCGCAGACGGCGCCGCATGCGACGCCCATGAGCATGGCGCCGCTCGCAACGCCCACGGCAAAGGCGCGGTCGGGGCTGGCTAGCACGAGGTCGGTTGCCTCCTGCAGCGAGAGGGCGTGGGCCGTCTGCGGCGCTGCGAGCGCCACAGTGCCCATCAGTCCGGCAAGAACGGCCGGATTCCTCTTCACCTGCATGTTTGACCCCTCCCAGGCTCTGGCGAGCTGCGGAAGAAGAGTGAAGCTATGGCAACGGGTAGCAGCCCAGGCATGCCGGGCCGGCTGGAATCCGCGGTTTTGGCTTCGTTTTATCTTCGTGTGCCGCAGAGACGCTCTATGAGAACTTGCTTTCTCAACTATACCTGCGCGACGGGCGTTTTCAAGGCAGATTGTCCCAAGGTTTTGCCGCGTTGGCGCAGCCATCGGAGGCGCAAACCCAATTCCCCTATGGATTTGGGTTTGTGCCTGGCGTGGCTCTGGCTCCACAACCCACATTTGCCCAGTTGGCAAGACCGCTCTAGGCAAGATTCGCAAAAGCCCCGAACCCAAAACGCAAGAGGGAGACGCGTATTTGGGTTCGGGGCTGGCGATTTGGGTTCGGGGCTAGCCGATGTACTCGCTCTGCTGGGCCTTCTTGGCGCTCCTGATGAGGAACTCCTGGTTGGTCTCTGTGCCCTTGAGGCCCTTGACCAGGGCGTTTGCCGCGCGCTCGGTGTTGTTCATGTTGGCAAGGACGCGACGGATGCCCCAGACCAGCGGCTGGTACATGGGGTCGATGAGCAGGTCCTCGTTGCGCGTGCCGGAGCTGATGGGGTCGATGGCCGGGAAGATGCGGCGGTCGGCAAGGTCGCGGTCGAGCTTAAGCTCCATGTTGCCGGTGCCCTTGAACTCCTCGAAGATGACCTCGTCCATCTTGGAGCCCGTGTCCACCAGCGCGGAGGCGATGATGGTCAGCGAGCCGCCGTTCTCGATGTTGCGGGCGGCACCCAGGAACTTCTTGGGCGGATAGAGCGCCGCGGAGTCCACGCCACCGGAGAGGATGCGGCCGCTCGCGGGCTGCGCGAGGTTGTAGGCGCGGGCGAGCCTCGTGATTGAGTCGAGAACCACCACGACGTCTTCGCCAAGTTCCACCAGGCGCTTGGCGTGCTCGATGACGAGTTCGCTCACGTGGGTGTGGTTGTCCGCCGGCATGTCAAAGGTGGAAGCGACGACCTCGCCCTTGATGGAGCGCTCCATGTCCGTGACCTCCTCGGGGCGCTCGTCCACCAGCAGGCAGAAGAGGTGCACCTCGGGGTTGTTTGCGGCGATGGACTGGCAGATCTTCTTGAGGACGGTGGTCTTGCCGGCCTTGGGGGGACTGACGATAAGGCCACGCTGTCCCTTGCCGATGGGCGACACCAGGTCGATGGCGCGACCGGTCACCGAGTCACGGCCATGCTCCATGACCAGTCGCTCGTTGGGGAAGATGGGCGTGAGGTCGCGGAAGCGCGGACGGCTCTTGAGACCCTCAACGGGCCGGCCATTGACGCTGGCCACGCTCTGGAGGGGCGGGTACTTGCTGTTGTTGCGACCGGGCCCGACGGTTCCGGCAACGCGGTCGCCCGGACGCAGGCCCAGGCTGCGGATCATCTGCTGGTGGACGAAGGCATCGCCGTCGCCCTCCATGTAGTTGCCGGTGCGCACCCAGCCGTAGCCCTCGTTGCCGATCTCGAGGATGCCCTCGACGGAGCGGAAGCCCTCCGCAGCGGCGGCCGCGAGGTAGACGGCCTCGATGAGCTCTGGCTTTCTCACGCCGACGTACTCGACCCCGAGCTCGGCCGCCTTGGAGCGAAGCTCGGCGACCTTGAGCTCCTGAAGGGCCTCGCGGGTGAGGGAGGGCTCGGCCTGCACGTTCTGCTGGCTGCCCTTGCGGTTGCGACGACGGTTGTTGCGGTCAAAGCGGTCGTTGCGGTCCTGGCGGTCTGCGCGGTCGTAGCGGTCGCCGTGGTTGTCACGGCGGTCGCGACCCTGGCCATCGCCGTCGAAGCGGTCGCGCCCGCGGCGGTTGCGGCGGCGAGAGCGGCTGCCCTCTCCGGACTCGCCCTGTTGCTCGGACTCGGTTTTCTCGCCCTCAGCGGCGGGGCTCTCGGATGCATTGGAGGCAGCGCCGGAGTCGGCGACGCCCTCGGCGGCAGCCTCGGCCTTGAGCCTCTGCACCAGCACGGCGGCATCGGCCTCGGAGAGTGTGGCCGCGGGGGCATCGGAGGGCTCGGAGCTGGCCTTGGTGGCCTCGGAGACCACGTCGTTCATGGCCTTGACGTCCGCGGGGGCGGCCTCTCCCCCATCGGCGGCCGCCGTGCGCGCGCGGGTGCGGCGGGCACGCCCGGGCCTCACGTCGGACTCGGCGGGCTTGGCGTCCTCGGCGGAGACGGGAGCGGCGGCCTCTGCGACGGCAGCCTCCCCCGCACCGACAGCAGCACCGGCGGCAGCCTCGGTGTCGGCCTTGCGGGGGCGGCCGCGGCGGCGCTTGGGCTTCTCGGCGGGGGCGGGCTCGCCCTCGGCGGCAACGGGAGCCGCAGCCGGGGCATCGGCTGCCGCAAGCTCCATCTGGCCCTCGGCGGGGTCTGCGGCCTTGGCCTTGGTCCTGCGGGTGCGCGTACGCTTGGGCTTCTCCTCCCGGCTGGCCTCGCCATCGCCGGCAGCGGCCTTGGCGGGCGCCTGTCCCGCGGCCTCGGCCGCAGCGGCGCGGGCGGCCTCCATCTCCGCCTTGGTGCGGCGACGACGGCGCTTGGGCTTCTCGGCGGGGTCGGCCGTGGGGTCGGCCGCGGGGGCCGCGCTCTCCTGAGACATGGAAGACGGCGACGCCTCGACGTCCGATGCGGAGGACTCTTCTGACATCTGCAACCTCTCTTGTTCAACCTTTGACCGCGGCACATGATGACCGGCGGAGAAATACGTTCAAGTGGGGACTTTCATGCGGCATGGGCACGCTGCGGGGAATGTGCTGTGGTGTATGTGCCTGCCGGGTTGGTGCGCACGATGCGCTAACAGCTCGAAATATAGCATTATTCCTGCCGCAACGCACGCTCAAGGCAATAAAAAAGGACGCCCCGGGGGCGTCCTTCTTAATTTCCGTGCAATCAGCCGCGAGGCTTTCTCCTGACCACGAGCCTTGAGACGTTGGCCGCAAGCTCGCGAGCGTGCTGCTCGCCCTTCTCCGTGAGGGAGACCGTTGTGGCGTGGATGCCGGCGCCCCTGCGCTCGCGCACCACCAGGCCGTCATCGACGAGCGCGGAGACGGACATGGAGACCGTGGGCTGCAGCAGCCCGAGCGCCTCGACGATCTGCATGATGGTCAGACCGTCCTCATCGCTGGCGTAGATGCCAAGAAGCACCAGGTCGCCGGCCTTGCAGAAGTACGCGCCCATGGCGTCAACGTACTTCTTGATGCGCTCCGCGGAGGTGCGGGAGAGCGCGCGGCCGCTGCCGATCTTGGAGCGTGTCATGTCCGCGAGCTCCTCGGCATAGGCACGACCGTCGTCGGAGATAGTGCAAATCACGTTGCGGCGGTCGCTCTCGCCCTCGGCGCGCTCGATGAGGCCGAGGCCGGCCAGGTGGTTGGTGCGGTGCGTCATGGTGGGGCGCAGGGCACCCTGGTACTCGGCGATGTCGGAGGTCTTCATGGGCATGCCGCAAAAGTCCAGGCGACACAGGATGGCAAACTCCTCGAAGGTCAGGCGCCCCTCGGAAGAAACAGACTGCCTGACGGAGTTGTACGCACGCCTCACTGACATGAACTCTTTAAGATCCATCTGGTCTGCCTTTGACGTAGCGGATGGGCTTCTCTAACACCCTCATAAATTCAGAGTGTATATCCTTGTTCAGTGATTGTACACAAAAGCAACGCTCAACGCCTTGTTGCACAACTTTTTTGCCATAAATTTGGTAGATAACAAACTACATGGTCTGTAATGCTGCCACGCCAACCATGGTGAGGGAGAGCGCAAGCACCCTGCGCGTTGCGTCGACGGCCGCGAGGCGGGCGCGGGACAGCCCCTCCTCCACCGGACGGCCCTCGCTCGGAAGCACCTGGCAGGCCGCGTAGAACGAGTGGAAGGCCGCCGCCAGCTCCTCGGCGTAGTGGGTGAGGCGGAACGGGGCGCGGTCGCGGGCGCAGCTCTCGATGAGCCCGCCGAACTCGGAGAGCTTGCGGGCAAGCGCTGCCTCGGTCGGGTCGGTCAGGAGGCCGAGGTCATACTCGGCGCCGATGGCGCGGCTGGCCACCTCGTCCATGCCGAGCTCGGCCGCCTCCTCCTTGGAGACGCCGGCGGCCTTGCGCAGGATGGAGCAGGTGCGGGCGTGCGCGTACTGCACGTAGTAGACCGGGTTGGTGTTGTCCTGCTTCTTGGCGAGCTCGATGTCGAAGTCGATCATCTGGTTGTTGGACTTTGCCACCAGCGTGTAGCGGGTTGCGTCGGCACCGACCTCCTCCAGGAGCTCGTCGAAGGTCACCATGGTGCCCTTGCGCTTGGACATGCGCACCGGCTGGCCGTTGCGCAGCAGGTTGACCAGCTGGCCGAGAAGCACCTCGAACTGCGTGGGATACCCCAGGGCCGTGCAGGCGGACTTGACGCGCTGGATGTAGCCGTGGTGGTCTGCGCCCCAGATGTCGATGACGTGGTCCACGCGCTGGAACTTGTTCCAGTGGTAGGCGACGTCGGAGGCAAAGTAGGTGTACTCGCCGTTGGTCTTGATGAGGACGCGGTCCTTGTCGTCGCCGAAGTCGGTGGAGCGGAACCACAGGGCGCCGGTCTCGTCCTTGTAGAGGTAGCCGAGCTCGTCGAGCTTGGCCAGGGCGCGGTCGACGGCGGAGGAGCCGGTCTCGTCCTTGACGTAGAGGCTGCGCTCGCTGAACCAGACGTCAAAGTCGCAGCGGGCCTCGTGGCAGGTCTGGCGGATGGACTCCAGCATCATCTGGTAGCCGCGCTCGCGGAAGTCGGCCATGCGCTCGTCCTCGGTGGCGTCGACCCACTTGAGGCCGTCGAGCTCGTGGAAGCGGACGGCCAGGTCGACGATGTAGTCGCCGCCGTAGGCGTTGCCGCCCAGATCGGCGTTGAAGGCGTCGGTGTAGGGGTGGGTCTCGGGATGCTCGTCGGCCTCGTCGGCGACAAAGGCCTCGCGGTCGGCCAGGAGGGCCTCGCGGGCGGCCGCAAGATCGCACCCATCCTTCTCCATGACCTCAACGAGCTGCAGGTAGCGCTTGGAGACAGAGTGGCCAAAGACGTCCATCTGGCTGCCGTGGTCGTTGATGTAGTACTCGCGCTCCACGTCGTAGCCGGCGTGCTCCAGGATGCGGGAGAGCGAGTCTCCCAGAGCGGCCCAGCGGCCGTGGCCGATGTGCAGAGGACCCACGGGGTTTGCGGAGACAAACTCAACCTGGACCTTGGTGCCGTGGCCGAGGTCAGAGCGGCCGTAGTCCTCGCCCTGCTCGCGGATGGCGCGGAAGACCTCGTTACTGGAGGCGGCGTTGAGGTAGAAGTTGATGAAGCCGGGGCCGGCCACCTCGACCTTGGCCACGGCGTCGCTGGCGGGCATGTGGGCCACGATGGCGCCGGCGATCTTGGCCGGGGCGCAGTGGGCAAGGCGCGCGGAGCGCATGGCGACGGTGGAGGACCAGTCGCCGTTGGCGGAGTCCGCCGGGCGCTCGAAGCCAAACTCCGTCACGTCGAAGGAGGGAAGCTCCCCGGCCTCCTGGGCGGACTGAAGGGCGGCGCGGACGAGTTCCTCGAGCTTCTCGGGCATGTTGTCTCCTTAATGGGGGGGTCTTCTTGGTGGATGGGGCTTCTCGCCTAGCCGACGGTGGGGCGAGAAGAGCCGGCGCGCTCCTCGTGGGCGAGGTCGTGGCGCAGCTGCGCCAGGCCGCCCTCCAGGCCGACGGGGTAGGCCTGCGGGTTGAGGAAGCGGGCCACGGCCGGGTCGAGCCGCATGAGGGCGCCCTTGCAGCGGTCGCGGGCGGCCTCGATGCCGTCCGGCTCCTTGGCGCGGCGTCCGTGTTCGACCACGCGCTCCAGGAGCTCCACCGGGATGCCGGAGAGCTCATAGGACGCAAACGGGTCGAGAATGTCGGTCATGCGGGAGGCGTCCGCCACGGGCTGGCCCTCGAGGCAGATCATGTCGGCCGTGGGGCAGCCGGCGTCGTCGTAGTAGCGAAGGACGCGCTGCACGCCGGGGATGGTGCGCTTGTAGGCCTGCTCCGAGAGCTTGATGACGGGGGTCCAGGGCTCGGTCGAGCCCCCGCGGATGGCGGAGAGCTTGTAGACGCCGCCCAGGGACGGCTGCGGGTCACAGGTGGCCAGCTTGGTGCCCACGCCAAAGGAGTCGATGGGCGCGCCCTGCGCAAAGAGCGACTGGATGGTGTACTCGTCCAGGTCGTTTGAGACGGAGATCTTGACGTAGGGAAGGCCCGCCTCGTCAAAGGCCGCGCGGGTCTGCTTGGAGAGGCGCGCGAGATCTCCGGAGTCAATGCGGATGGCGGCCAGGCGCTCGCCGGCCTGCTCCATCTCCTTGGCCACGGTGATTGCGTTCTTGATGCCCTGCCTCACGTCGTAGGTGTCAAGGAGCAGCACGCAGTTCTTGGGGCTTGACTTGGCAAAGGCGCGGAATGCGTCGAGCTCGGACGGGAAGGCCATGACCCAGGAGTGCGCGTGGGTGCCAAAGACGGGGATGCCGTAGATCTTGCCGGCAAGGACGTTTGACGTGGAGGCGGCGCCGGCGATGTAGGACGCGCGGGCTACGGCCAGGCCGCCGTCGGGGCCCTGGGCGCGCCTCAGGCCGAAGTCGGAGACCGGGTGGCCCTCGGCCGCGCGGACCACGCGGGCGCACTTGGTGGCAACCAGCGTCTGGAAGTTCACCAGGTTGAGAAGGGCGGTCTCTATGAGCTGGCAGTCAATGACCGGGCCCATGACGCGGACCATGGGCTCGCGCGGGAAGACGAGCTCGCCCTCCGGCACGGCGTCGATGGTGAGGTCGAGGCGGTGGTTGCGCAGGTACTCCAGGAAGGCGGGCTTGAACATGGGGCCGCCACCGGGGGCCTCGAGGCCCGCGAGGTACTCCACGTCCTCGTCGGTGAAGACGAAGTTCTCCACGAGGTCGGCGATTTGGCCCATGCCGCAGGCCACGGCGTAGCCACCGTCGAAGGGGCTCTCGCGGAAGAAGGCGTTGAAGCAGGCCTGGGAGTCAACGAGGCCGGACTCCCAGAAGCCCTGGGCCATGGTGAGCTCGTAGAGGTCCGTGTTCAGGCAGACGTCGGTGGGACGCGTGAGGTCGGTGAGCGACATGGCCTACCTTCCGCCGAGGAACTGCATGAGCAGCATCACCGCGACGACGAGGGCGATGACGCCCAGGACCATCTTCTGGCCGGCGGGCATCTTGAGGTCCTCGTCGTCCTCGTCGGGCTCCATGAGCTTGCGGCCGCGTGCGCGCGCCTCGGCGATGCTTGCGTCCTCGGCCGCCTCGCGGGCGGACTTGGACTTCTCGGCGCGCAGACGCTCCAGCTCGGCACGCTCCGCGGCCTGGCGGCTTGCCTCCTCGCGGGCGGCCTTCTCGGCCCGGAGCTGCTCGAGCTCCGCTCGCTCGGCCTCGGTGAGGCCGTCGTTGTCTGCCATGCTTCCTCCGTCTCGAAGGGAAGGTGATTTCACATATGTGGTCAATGATACCCCTATGGCCTGCGGCGCGTCAGGCACGCGGCAGTTCGGGCCCCTCGACGCCCGTGGCGTCGAAGGCGGGCACGAAGCTCTCGGAGACCGTGCCGCCCTCCTGCCACCAGATGCGCTCGAAGCCCAGGTCGTCGGCGTGGCAGAGCACGATTTCGTACTCCTCCTCCGAGACGCCGTGCGAGAGCGCGCCGCCGGCGGCCCGGCAGGCCTCGTTGGGCGTGTACTGGTTCATGACCGAGAGGTCGGCGTCGTTGCCGCAGATCTGCCAGACGCGGTCCAGCACGCGGCAGGAGTCGTCCGCGTGGCCGGGAAGCACCAGGTGGCGCACGACGACGCCCCGCTCAAGGCGGCCGTCGGGCCCCTCCTTGCGGCCGCCCTTCCTTCGTAGGTCAGCCACCATGGCGCCGAGGGCCGCGGCGGCCACGTCCGGGTAGTCGGGCGCGGCAGAGAGGCTGCCTGCCAGCGCGGAATCAGCGTACTTGAAGTCGGGCAACCACACGTCCACGACGTCTGCCATGGCACGGATGACCTCGGGGTTCTCGTAGCCGCTGGTGTTGCAGACTATGGGCAGCGTGAGCCCGGCCGCGCACGCGTCCAGAACCGCCTGGCGCACGTCGGGGGCGTAGTGCAGGGCAGTCACCAGGTTGATGTTGAGGGCGCCCTGGGCCTCAAGCTCGAGCATCATCTCGGAGAGGCGCGAGCGCGTGACCGGCAGGCCAAAGCCCTCGCCGGAGATCTCGTGGTTCTGGCAGAAGACGCAGCGCAGCGGGCAGCCCGAGAAGAAGATGGCCCCGCTGCCGGCCTCGCCCGAGATGGGCGGCTCCTCCCAGAAGTGCAGGGCACTTCTGGCCACGCGCAGCTCGGAGGTCATGCCGCAGAAGCCCGCGCGACCTAAGGCCCTTCTCGCCTTGCAGCGGCGCGGGCAGAGCTCGCACGCCTGGTAGGAGTCAGCGTCCATGAATGTTGCCTTGCCTTTCGGTGATGCGTCCTGCGATGGTGCGCCCTGCCGGCGGGAGGCGCGTGCGGGGGCAGCGCGGCCTAGCGCGACCTGCGCCCGTGGCGGCCATGGTGGTGGACCTCCTGCGCCCGGGCCTCCTCCTCGAAGGCGGCGTCCGCGGGGCTCACCAGCTCGTCCTCGCCAGTCTTGGGGTCATAGTGGTGGAGCAGCACCGGCTCAAAGAGGTGCAGGCGCCGCGCGAAGAGCATGGAGAGGGCCAGGAGGGCGCAGAAGATGAGGATGCGCGGGATGGTCTCCACCTGGGTCATGAGGATGGAGCCCACGCACAGAAGCGCCGTCCAGCCATACATGAGAAGCACGGACTGACGCTGGTCGTAGCCCTCGTCCATGAGGCGGTGGTGGATGTGGCCGCGGTCGGCGTGACCGACGCTCACGTGGGCGCACGTGCGGCGCACGATGGCCGAGAAGGTGTCCAGGATGGGCACCGCGGAAATCACGAGCGGCACGGCAATGGTGGTGAGGCCGGCAAAGCGCGTGACGGAGAGAAGCGAGGACACTCCGAGCGCAAAGCCCAGCGTGAGGGAGCCGGAGTCACCCATGAAGATGGACGCCGGGTGGAAGTTGTAGCGGAGGAAGCCCAGCGAGGAGCCCACGACGGCGATGGAGAGCGCCGCCGAGTCGAGCCGGCCGGCCCAGACCGAGAGCACGAACATGGTCATGCTCGCGATGGCCGAGATGCCGGCCGCAAGGCCGTCCAGGCCGTCGATGAGGTTGATGATGTTGACGTAGGCAACCAGGTAGACCACGGTGAGCGGGTAGGCAACCCACCCCAGGTGGATGAAGCCGGGGGCAAGCGGGTTGGAGATGTCGCCTATGACCAGGCCGCCCGCGACGGCGATGACGGCCGCCAGGACCTGCCCGGCGAGCTTCTGCATGGGCTTCAACGAGAACTTGTCGTCAAGCAGGCCCGTGGCAAAGATCACGCAGAAGGCGGCCACAAGCATCCAGTAGTTGACCTGCATGCGCGGCGAGGGGACAAGCACCACGGGCCAGCCCAAGAACATGGTGCCGGCATACTGGACGAGAAACGCGGCGGCAATGCCCGCGAAGATGGCGATGCCGCCCATGCGCGGGACGGGCGTCTTGTTGATGCGGCGGGGGTTGGGCTTGTCGACGGCGCCCAGGCGGACGGCCAGGCGGCGCGCCAGGGGCGTCGCTATGAGCGCGGTGGCCAGCGCCGCCACAAACAGGCAGGCGAAGGGTATCCAGTCCGGGACCATGCCAGGCACGTTCGCTCCTCTCGCCGCTCTTCTCGCCGAATACATATGGGCGACATGATACAGGATTGACCTGAAAGGCGGCTGTTGGGGCCAAGTGTCCACAAGTCACAGAGCCACGCGGCATAAGTCAAGACTGGATTTGGATTGGCTGGGACGTATATTTGAGGTGTCGTCCCCCTGCGGTGCAAACTGGGTGAACCGACAAGCGTTACTTGGGAGTCCAACATCTCGTGTTCAGTACGGGGATCCTCCGTTGCTGAGGAAGCCGGAACGCGCGGTGAGGACACCCACCTTTTGGAAGGTGGGTTCATAATCGCATCCGCAGGGGGCGTCTTTTTTGTCCTCAAATTGGGGACGCGTTCGTTTTTGCGCAAATTTGGGACAGGTTGGACTACCGCCTGCGAACCAATTGAATCCACTCCCCTTTCAGCCGTCGCATGCCCCTCGATTGGGGTAATCATGCCCCCACAGCAATTTGACGGAAGCAAGGAGAGGAGCCATGCCAAGACAGCCACGCGCAATAGCGGATTCGGGAATCTACCACGTCATGATGCGCGGCTGCGGAAAGCAAATCATCTTCGAGGATGACCTGGATCGCGAGACATTCCTTCGCCTGGCCGCCGCAAAGCTCGGCTCAAACGACGTTCTCGTCTTGGCCTGGTGCCTCATGGACAACCATGTGCATTTTCTCTTGGAGGACCTTGGGCAGAGCCTGAGCAAGGCGGTTCAGGCGCTGGGGACGGCCTACGCGCGATACTACAACGGCCGCACGGGCCATGTCGGCCACCTATTTCAAGACAGGTTCAAAAGCAGGGCGGTCGAGAGCGACGACTACCTGCTTCAGGTAATTGCATACATCCACAACAACCCTGCAGAGGGCGGCATCTGTAAGCCTGACGAATACCCCTGGAGCAGCTACTGGGAGTATGTCTTTGGTCACAGAATGACCTCAGAAGGTTGTCTGTGCAGCACCTCCCGCGTGCTGTCGCTGGTTGGCGGCGAGAAGGGCTTCAGGTCGTTGCTCTACGCTCGCGACCTGACGTCGTTCAGGCCCTTTGAGTCCAAGAGGGTGCCCGATGCAGAGATGCTATCTGTGGCCAGGGACGTGATTGGGTCTGCCGACCCCGCCTCGCTCAAAGAGTTGAACGCCTCGACAAGGTGCAAACACCTTAGGGCCCTGCGAGACGCCGGGCTAAGCGTCAGGCAGATAGAGCGCATAACCGGGATCGGAACCTGGAGCATTCGCAAGGCGACGGATTTTTCGACCTGATCTGCCCCAGCCAAACCGCAGAGAGAAACAAAAACCCGGGGCCAAATGACCCCGGGCGTCAAAATCATGGTGGAGATAAAGGGATTCGAACCCTCGGCCTCTGCCTTGCGAAGGCAGCGCTCTCCCAGCTGAGCTATATCCCCATGCGTTCAGCGCAGATGATATTTTGCCAAGACAGTGCCGCGGTGTCAACCAAAAACTATCCCGAGGCGGCCCGTGCGCAAGCAGCCCAAGTCAGTGCACTCTTTCGCCCGAGGCCGCCGAACCTGTCCCAAATTTGCGCAAAAACGAACACGTCCCCAATTTGCGGGGCTAGTAGCGGGCGCGGAGGGAGTACCAGCCTTCGTGCTCGTCGACGGCCAGGGGCACGTCAAAGAGGTCGGAGAGGACCTCGTCGCGCAGTAGCTCCTCCTTGGGGCCGTCGGCAAAGATGGCGGAGTCCTTGATCAGCAGCACGCGGCCGATCTCGGGGATGATGTCCTCCGGGTAGTGCGTCACCAGGATGACCGAGCGACCCTCGGCGGCAAGCACGCTCATGGTCTTGCGCACGTGGTACATGCCCTCGGGGTCAAGCCCGGTGCACGGCTCGTCGTAGACAAGGACCTGCGGGTCGCGCACGAGCTCGCGGGCAACCAGCACACGGCGCGCCTGGCCGGTGGAGAGCGTCATGATGTCCCGCCCGGCAATGCCCGCGATGCCCAGGCGGTCCAGGGCGTCCATGGCCGCCGTCTGGTCCGCCTCGCTCACCTCCATGCGCAGGGGCAGGCCCAGCGTGCCGTAGAGCCCGCCGATGACGACCTCCACCGCCGGAAGGTGAACGCGCACCTGCTCGTGCATGGTGGAGCTCACTATGCCCAGCGCGCCCTTGATGTCGGAGAGCAGCGGCCGCTCCTGGCCACGGAAGCGCACAGGCGCCTCGGGACGCCACACGGGAAACACCTCGCGCGTGAGCAGCTGGATGAACGTGGACTTGCCGGCGCCGTTGGGGCCCAGCAGCGCCACGTGCTCGCCCTCGGCAAGCCGGAAGTCGTCGACGTGAAGGATGGTCCTGTCGCCGCGCACCACGTCGGCGTCGTGAATCTGGAAGAGCGGTGTCGCGGCCGGCGTCGCGGCCGGCGCCACGCCCGCGGGAGTCTCAGGCTGCAAGGGTTTCTCCTCTCAAAAAAGGCGAGAAGCGCGTCCAGTCGGGAGCGCGCGTTGTCCTACTATAGGCAAACCACGCACCACAGGCCCGCAGAGACCCTGCGCAGAAACAAAGGATGCCCATGGCAGAGATGCTCACGCTCGAGGCCTTTGAGGAGGCCTCCCTCAAGGTCAAGGAAGTCACCCAGGAGACCAAGCTCATCGAGAGCCCCTACCTCAGCGCCCAGACCGGCAACCGCATGTGGCTCAAGCCCGAGAACATGCAGCGCACCGGCGCCTACAAGCTGCGCGGTGCCTACTACAAGATCTCAAAGCTCAGCCAGGAGGAGCTCGACCGCGGCGTCATCACGGCATCGGCCGGCAACCACGCCCAGGGCGTGGCCTACGCCGCCACCCACGCCGGCGCCCGCTCCGTGGTGGTCATGCCCACCACCACGCCCCTCATCAAGGTGGAGCGCACCAAGGGCTACGGCGCCGAGGTCATCCTCCACGGAGACGTCTTCGACGACGCCAAGAACCGCGCCGTGGAGCTTGCCAAGCAGGAGGGCCTGACCTACATCCCGCCCTTCAACGACCTCACCGTGGCAACCGGCCAGGGCACCATCGCCATGGAGATCGTCCAGGAGCTGCCGCTGGTGGACACCATCCTCGTCCCGGTGGGCGGCGGCGGCCTGGCCTGCGGCGTCTCCACCTTCGCCAAGCTGCACAACCCCAAGATCCGCGTCATCGGCGTGGAGCCCTCCGGCGCGGCCTGCCTGCGCGCCTCGCTGGACGCCGGCCACGTGGTCAAGCTCCCCAGCGCCAACACCATCGCGGACGGCACCGCGGTCCTGGAGCCCGGCGACAAGGTCTTCCCCTACCTGCAGCAGAACCTCGACGACGTCATCACTGTGGACGACGACGAGCTCGTGGCCTGCTTCCTGGACATGGTCGAGAACCACAAGATGGTCGTGGAGAACTCCGGCCTTCTGACCGTGGCGGCGGCCAAGCACTTGCCGGCAGAGGGCAAGCGCGTGGTCTCCATCCTCTCCGGTGGCAACATGGACGTCATCACCATGAGCTCCGTCGTGCAGAACGGCCTCATCCAGCGCGGCCGCATCTTCACCGTGAGCGTGCTTCTCCCCGACCGCCCGGGCATGCTCGTGCGCGTGGCAAACGTCATCGCAGAGCAGAACGGCAACGTCATCAAGCTCGAGCACAACCAGTTCGTGAGCACCAACCGCCAGGCCGCGGTGGAGCTTCGCGTGACCATCGAGGCCTACGGCGAGAGCCACAAGGCTCAGATCGTGGGCGCCCTGGACGCCGCGGGCTTCAAGCCGGAGACTGTGCAGACCTCGCTGTAGGGCTTCCTCCAGGAGTTTTTGCGACAGAAGGGGGGCGGGTCTTCCGTCCCCCTCTTCTTGTCCCGCGCCCCCGCCGTCCGCCCCTTCTCCTGCCGCTCACCTGCGCAACACAACCGTTTGCCCGCGGCAACCCGTTGGAAACAGTCCCACCGTTAACCTACAACCCACTGAGCAAATGCGATGACAGGGAAAGTACGGGCCGCACCCGTCCCACAGCAAGCGGGCACCATGAGAACCCGCGTCGGACGGCCCCGAACACGCCCTCGAGCAGCTCGCGAGAAAGCCCGTGCAAAAGCGGTCACCCCCGTCTCAAGCACGAGCCAGTACCTCGGGCCGGCACCCACCGTCTTGGGCATCGAGCAGCGCGCACCCGCGCCCTTCTCGCATTTCTCACGCCACACGCGTACCGCGCCAACGCTAGAGAAAGGCCGAGAAGAACATGCAGCTGCGAAGCGATGCCATAAAGCGGGGCCTGGCCCGCGCGCCCCACAGAAGCCTCCTGAAGGCCGACGGCCTCACCGACGAGGAGCTCGACCGCCCGCTCGTGGCCGTGGTCTCCGCCCAGAACGAGGTCATCCCGGGCCACCTCCACCTCCAGCAGATCGCCGACGCCGTCAAGGCGGGCGTCCGCATGGCCGGCGGCACCCCGCTGCAGGTCAACACCATCGGCGTGTGCGACGGCATCGCCATGAACCACGAGGGCATGAAGTACTCCCTCACCAGCCGCGAGGTCATCGCCGACTCCGTGGAGTGCGCCATCCAGGGCCACCAGTTCGACGCCATGGTCCTCATCCCCAGCTGCGACAAGATCGTCCCCGGCATGCTCATTGCCGCGTGCCGGCTGAACATCCCCACCGTGCTGGTCTCCGGCGGCCCCATGCTGGCCGGCCGCGGCCGCCACGGCGAGCAGACCGATCTCAACTCCCTCTTTGACGCCGTGGGCCAGGTCACCGCCGGCACCATGACCGAGGAGGAGTGCCACTGGCTCGAGGGCACGGCTTGCCCCACCTGCGGCAGCTGCTCCGGCATGTTCACCGCCAACTCCATCTGCTGCCTCTCTGAGGCCTTGGGCATCGCGCTTCCGGGCAACGGCACCATCCCGGCCGTCTACTCCGAGCGCATCCGCCTGGCCAAGCACGCCGGCATGAAGGTCATGGAGCTCCTGCGCGCCGGCACCACCGCGCTCGACATCATCAACGAGAAGAGCATCAGGAACGGCATGGCCCTCGACATGGCCTTTGGCGGCTCCACCAACACCATGCTGCACCTCACGGCCATCGCGCAGGCCGCCGGCTGCCCCGTCACCATGCAGGACTGGGACGACGTCTGCGCCGCCACGCCCAACATCGTGCGCATCGCGCCGGCCGGCCCGCTCCACATCGAGGACCTCAACGCCGTGGGCGGCGTGGGCGCCATCGTAGGCGAGCTCGGCCGCACCGGCCACCTGGACCTCACGGCCCAGACCTGCCACGGCTCCGTGGCCGACTGGGTGGCCGAACAGCCGCCCGTGGACGGCGAGGTGGTGCGCACCGTGGACAACGCCTACTCCCCCGACGGCGGCCTCAAGGTCCTGCGCGGCAACCTCGCACCCAACTGCGGCGTGGTCAAGAAGAGCGCGGTCTCCGCGGACATGCGCCAGCACTGCGGCCCGGCCCGCGTCTTTGAGTCCGAGGAGGAGGCCTGCACGGCCATCTTCGGCGGCAAGATCATGCCCGGCGACGTCATCGTCATCCGCTACGAGGGCCCCGCGGGCGGCCCCGGCATGAGGGAGATGCTCACCCCCACCTCCGCCATCTGCGGCATGGGGCTCGACAGGTCCTGCGCGCTCATCACCGACGGGCGCTTCTCCGGCGCCACCAAGGGCCCGGCCATCGGGCACGTCTCGCCCGAGGCGGCGGCCGGCGGCCCCATCGCGCTCGTGCAGGAGGGCGACGTCATCTCCATCGACATCGACGCCGGCGTGCTCACGCTCGAGGTCTCCGACGAGGAGCTCGCCAGCCGCCGCGCCGCGTGGCAGCCGCCCGCGCCCAAGTACACCACGGGAGTGCTCTCCCGCTACGCAAGGCTCGTTACCAGTGCAGACAAGGGGGCTTACCTCTCATGACGACGCTCGAGGAGAAGATGGCCATGCGCAAGCTGGCCATCGAGGGCAAGCCGTTCGGTCCCGGCAGCCACACCCCGCACGAGGGCAAGACCATGACCGGCGCCCAGGCCATCATCGCCTCCCTCGAGGCCGAGGGCGTGGACACCATCTTTGGCTACCCCGGCGGCCAGGCCATCAAGATCTACGACGCCCTCTACGACAGCAAGCAGATCCACCACGTGCTGGCCCGCCACGAGCAGGGCGCCACGCACATGGCCGATGGCTACGCCCGCGCCACCGGCAAGGTGGGCGTGGTCCTCGTGACCTCCGGCCCCGGCGCCACCAACACGGTGACCGGCATCGCCACGGCCTACATGGACTCCATCCCCATGGTGGTCATCACCGGCCAGGTCACGCGCGGCGTCATCGGCACGGACAGCTTCCAGGAGTCCGACATCGTGGGCATCACCATGCCCGTGGTCAAGCACAGCTTCCTGCTGCAGTCCACCGATGACCTCACCCGCACGTTCCGCGAGGCCTTCTACATCGCCTCCACCGGGCGCCCCGGCCCCGTGCTCATCGACATCCCGAGCGACCTGTCCGGCGCCGAGATGGTCTTCCACTACCCCGACTCCGTGAACCTGCCCAGCTACAAGCCCACCTACCGCGGAAACGCGCGCCAGGTCAAGCAAGCCGCCGAGCTCATCGAGAAGGCCGAGCGCCCCCTGATCTACGCCGGCGGCGGCATCGTCACCAGCCACGCCTGCGCCGAGCTCACCGAGCTTGCCGAGCGCATGCAGATCCCCGTGGTGACCACCCTCATGGGCAAGGGCGCCATGCGCTGCTCCAACCCGCTCAACCTCGGCCCCGTGGGCATGCACGGCTCCAAGTACGCCAACATGGCCGTCACCGAGTGCGACCTTCTCATCGCCGTTGGCGCGCGCTTCTCGGACCGCGTGACCGGCAAGGTCTCCGAGTTCGCGCCGCACGCCAAGGTCATCCACATCGACATCGACCCGGCGGAGATCGGCAAGATCATCAACCCGGTGGTGCCCATCGTGGGCGACGCCAAGGTGGTCCTTGCCGCCATCAACGAGCGCCTGGCCAAGGCCGACGCCCAGCCCATCGACCACACCTGGGTGGACGACGTCTTCAGCTGGCGCGAGCGCTGGCCTTTCTACACCAGCGACTTCTCGGACTACCCCAATGCCATCGCGCCCGAGGTGGTTCTCCACAAGCTGTCCCAGAAGCTGGACCCCGAGGCCTCCATCGTCACCACCGAGGTAGGCCAGCACCAGATGTGGGCGCACCAGAACATCCACCGCGAGCACGCGCGCACGTTCATCTCGTCCGGCGGCCTGGGCACCATGGGCTTTGGCTTCCCGGCGGCCATTGGCGCCAAGATCGGCTGCCCGGAGTCCGAGGTGGTCTGCGTGGCCGGCGACGGCTCCTTCCAGATGAACTCGCAGGAGATGGCAACCGCCAAGATCAACGACGTGCCGGTGAAGGTCCTCATCATCGACAACCGCGCGCTCGGCATGGTCCATCAGTGGCAGAGCCTCTTCTACAACAAGCGCTACTCCTTCACGGAGCTGGCCGACAACCCCGACTTCGTCAAGCTGGCCGACGCCTACGGCTGGCGCGCCCGCCGTGTGGAGAAGCCCGAGGACGTCGACGCCGCGCTCGACGAGATGCTGGCCTCAAAGGAGCCCTACCTCCTGGACGTCATGATTCCGCGCGACCAGACCGTCTACCCGATGGTGGCCCCCGGCGCCCCCATCGACGACATCATCGGCGCGCTCGACGTCACCCTGGGCGGCGTCCGCGTCAGCGAGAAGGGCTTTGGCAAGCCGGTGGCCGCGTCCGCCGCGCCCGAGCCCGACGAGAAGGGAGGCGACGAGTGATGCGCCACATCCTCTCAGTCCTGGTGGAGAACAAGTCCGGCGTGCTCTCCCGCGTGACCGGCATGATCTCTCGCCGCGGCTTCAACATCGAGTCCCTCACGGTGGCCCCGACCGAGGACGAGAGTCTCTCGCGCATGACCATCATCGTCGAGGCCGACGAGGTGGGCTTCGAGCAGATCACCAAGCAGCTCCACAAGCTGGTCAGCGTCTACAAGATCTCCGACTTCACCGACGAGGACGCCGTCGAGCGCGAGCTGGTGCTCTTCAAGGTCCAGGCCTCCCCCGAGCGCCGCCACGAGGTCATAGAGATCGCCGACGTCTTCCGCGCCAAGGTGGTCGACGTGGGCAAGAACACGCTCACCATCGAGGCCACCGGCGTGGCGAGCAAGCTGGACGCCATGGAGAACCTCTTCCGCGCCTACGGCATCCGCCAACTCACGCGCACCGGCATGGTCGCCATGGGCCGCGGCCACGACGCCTAGGCGCTTCTCACCCCACGGGACACCCGGCGCGCCATTGGGGACGGGGGTGAATGGCACGGGCTTCTCGACGTAAGGCCAAAACCGCATGACCGTGCCATTCACCCCCATCCCCAATGGCACCCAATGGCACGCCAACAATCACGGCAACGCCCGCCGTTCCCGCGGCGGCCTGCATACGGCAACGAACGGCAACAAAGCAAAGGAGCAAGACACATGGCCGTCACCATCTACTACGAGAACGACTGCAAGCCCGAGGTCATCCAGGGCAAGAAGATTGCCATCATCGGCTACGGCTCTCAGGGCCACGCCCACGCGCTGAACCTCATGGACTCAGGCTGCGACGTCCGCGTCGGCCTGCGCGAGGGCTCCGCCTCCGCCAAGAAGGCCGCCGAGGCCGGCCTCAAGGTCGTGGACATGGACACCGCCGCCGAGGAGGCCGACGTCATCATGATCCTGACCCCCGACGAGACCCAGCCCAAGGTCTACGAGGAGCACATCAAGAGCCACCTCAAGCCCGGCGACACCCTCGCCTTTGCCCACGGCTTCAACATCCACTACGGCTACATCAAGGCC